>CAZEMM010000005.1:0-53952 GCA_964513445.1 uncultured Butyricicoccus sp.
TTTGAAAACTACTGGGCTTCTTTATCTACCACATAGAAAAAGTGATTGACCCATTTTTATTATCGAATTTCTCTGCGACGGCGCATCATTTCACGGAACTCCAGATTAGAAACCGTTGCACCGGTCATCATTCTCATGCCCATCAAGGTGCACTCATCCATATTTTTCATCGTATCGGAAAGACTCTTTATCAGGTTCATGTCAAATACCTCCTATATCACGTTTTGACTTTTTCCTATCGTTTTCAGTACGGCCCGTAACTGTTATGCCATCAGCTGTTTCTGTACCTGCTGCCGGCAATGCGTCAAGGCTGGAAATGACCAAATGCCTTGAAGCATACCTCAGATCACCTGCGTCATCTGAAGCACGGGTTCCATGATACACGTTCTTCCTTTCAGAATCAATATACATCTTCAACAATTTTTTTGCACAATTTCTTTTTGTATTTTTTGTGCATATTGTACATGATTATCATCATTCTGTACATTTTTAACCTCATTTTCAATTTATCTTTTTGGCCGTTTTTTCTGGAGGCGCTTTCTTAGCATTGCTATTGTGATTTCTTAAAATCCATTCTCTTTTCAGCAAAAAAGTTCCGCCCCAGAATTCTCTGAAGCGGAATTGTTTGCCATTATGCCGTATCTGGTTCATTTAATCTTTCTGATTCGGATGAATCTGATCTCATTGGAATCCAACTGAATGACCAGTGGCAGGATATGATTGTTTACTTCAGCTGTCTGGATCGTCAGCTGCGGACCGCATTCCCTGTTCAGATAGTAAATGTCATTTCTGGAAAGTTCTACCTCATAATCCATCTCCTCCCAGATCTTTATCGGGCTGCCAATACTCTCATTGATACGGTAGGTTTTGATCTGATACTGACCGTTTGCTACATCTGTCAGACTTAACCTCATTTCCAACGAATCTCTGTCCTCAAAGTATTTCCAGATACAATTCTTTTCAATCTTATCCTCTGTAGAGAGATAATAATTATAATTCAATGTCTTCTGATTATGACAAACCAAGCCATATGAATGATACTGATCTGTTGTCAGCAGATAATTCTTTCCCTTCCCTATGTAATACGGGTACAGCCATTTCAGAAAGCGGAAAGCATATCCTGCCGGCTTCAAAATACCATCCTTGGATATCAGTCCGCAACCGCCAAAAAACGGTCCGTCAGAATCATAGTACTCTGCTGACAGGTCACTTGCAATAAAATAAGACATCAGATCGACCTTATCGAAATTATCAATGACATTCTTTAAGATGTATGCGCCCTTAAAGCAGGTATCGTTGATAACATTTCTGTCCGAGATCGTCAGGTTCCACTCCGTTACAAACAGCTTATAATCCCGCATGTCAGCCTGATTCATAATAGATTTTATTTTTGCAATGCTGTGTGCAACATGATCCTCATCTGTGGAACGCTTAGAATACCGATCCTCATCAATCTCTCCGCGTTGATATACATACACCAGCATGGAAATATAGTCCGGCTGACAGGGCTGCTCTCTCCATTTCTGCAAAAAACGCAGTCCGACCGTATCTATATCAATGAAATCCGGACGCAGTCCACAGCCGCCTACCAGCATATCGCCGGCATATTGCTTCACAGTTCGATACAATATATTGAACCGCTGATAGAACTTCTCCTCTTCTTCGGAATCACCCCATTTTTTCTCATTGAACCAGAACTCAATCCGCCATGTATTCAGTTCACTTCTTCTGTATCTTCGGAGCAGATGCTGCATCAATGTGTCTACAAAATGTTCAAATACCGCGATATCTGTTGTATCAGAGATTGTTTCCTCTATAATTGCACTCTGAAGCGTTCTATATAGGCGTCTTGGCTTCATACCCAGTTCAATGTGCGGCTTTAGATTATTCTGTGTCAGAAAATCTAGAATGGAATCCAGCTGTGAAAAATTATAGCTTTCATACCTGCCGCTCAGGTCAATCAGCATAGGCTGCGAAAAGATATTCCAAAACCGCACATGCCGGATATCCAGTTTATCAGCAAGCCATAAAATCTGCTCCCGAATTTCAGAGCGCAGCAGAAAAGCGGCGGAACCGATATTGATCGTTTCTCCCCAGATGGGATTCATTTTTGTACTGTGGCTGACAGAACAGGCGTCCTGAATCTTTTTTGTATCTGCTGTTTCCTCAACATCCGCTCCGTTTGTTTTCAGGAAATTTGTGAGCTGATCTGTAATCTGCTGTTCCTGTTCTGTTTTAACACTGTTTGCGGAATTCTCCTTCAGCTTTTTCCGCATTGCGGATGGTGTATCCCCATAAACATCCTTAAACGCTTTATTAAATGCAGATACATTTGCGAAGCCATTGTCATAAGCAATTCTGGTAATCGGCGCTCCGGTATAAATCAGGTCGTCTACCGCATGGCTCAGGCGTACACTCTGCAAGTGTTCCGCGAAACTCATACCATAATGTTTTTTGAAAAAGCGGGATAGATATCCCTGTGATAAAAACAGTCTTTCAGACAAATCCTTTGAACTGATCGGCCGATTGTAATTCATATTTATATAATTGTTGATCTGAACAATTCGCTCCTCATAGTTTGTCTGCTCACCGATATCATCTTTATCTGTCAGTCTCAACAGGAAATTTGCCGTTAGCTCATCCAAGAGCTGATAACACAGAGAGAAATAACCGAAATCCTCTCCCTTTTCCCGAACAGTCAGATAACGATTCATCAGCTTTCTCAAAAGCCTTCTGAGCGTATCATAGTGCATATTGTCTTCCCGATTGGAATCGCACCAGAATAAAACACTTGCGCTCTGAGACAGGCTGCTGACTAACTGGCTTGAAATCGTGATGCGTGCAAAAAGAATGTTTTCAGAGCCGGTTATAACGCATTTCTTGTTGCCATTAACAACATAAAAGCCTTCACGCTGTAGATGTGTTTGGTAATCACCTACTTTTATATCCAGCTGTCCCTCCATCACATAGAGCAGCTCCGGATTCTGCTGGATTCTCTCTCCGCTTTCAATGCTGTTTAGAATGCGAATCTGAATGAATTCCTTTCCTGTATATCCTGCCATAGCATCATCCACCTATCTCTCTTTCAAGCTACCTTTCCTCTTATTTTATTTATTTTGTATACTTTTGTCAATCCGCACCATCGCTGCTGTCTCTTCAACATTATTTATAACAAAATGAAATAGTTTAAACTCTTTTTTTCGCGGCGCATGCCATCTGCTCTTGACTTCGGAATATCGTTTGTAATCCCTGCATCCTCTAAAGAGGAAAAAGCGAAGTAAAACGTCTTTTGCCGAGACTTCTCCCGATTACAAATTGTCGTTTTAACGAAAAAAATAATTGCAAAGAATGATGGAAATAAGGCAGAATTAGACACTACATGTTTAAAATGTTTTAGCCGCGAATCATTGCAACAAGTTATTTTTGAAATTTAAGGTAAAATACTTGAAAGTAATTTACAGTGATGGTAGAATAATATAGAATAATATTCAAATAATAACTAATTTAAGCCAAAGCATAAGGCTATATAAGCTGTTTACAGAGGAAGAGTCGGCATCAACTCACACTCTTTAAACGATAAAAATATACAATGAGGAAAGGATTGAGCCGGTTGTCGGATTCGGTCGAAAGCAGGTTCGATCGGAGAAACCAAGTTTTCCAACAGGAAGAGGTGTCAATGATATGAATTTACTAATTATTCTTGTGATCTTTGCCGTGTTGCTGACGCTTTCATTTGCTGCATTCAACTTTTTTACGGTGAAGCACATGAAAGAGGGCAATGATACAATGAGCGAAATTGCAGAAGCAATTCGCGTCGGTGCAACTGCATTCATTCAGTATGAGTACAAGATTTTGTATACTGTTGTTGTGATTGTTGCGATTATTCTTGCTATCGCCACATCATGGCAGGCGGCAGTAGCATTGCTTCTCGGTTCGGTCATGTCCGGATGCGCCGGCGTCATTGGTATGAGGATTGCGACGCTTGCCAATGTGCGCGTTTCTAATCGGGCACGGCAGACCAAAAACATTGGAGAAACCGTAAAGGTCGCGTTCCGCGGTGGAAGCGTTATGGGTCTATGCGTCGGAGGCTTTGCATTGCTTGGCCTGGTTATTGTGTATCTGGTCTTTGGACTGGCCATGGATCAGATTTCAGTGCTGGACGCGCACACCAACTGGATTGGCGTTTCCTTCATCCCGTTCCCGATGACGCTGTCCGGATATGCTCTGGGCTGCTCCATGGTCGCAATGTTTAACCGTGTCGGCGGCGGCATTTACACCAAGGCGGCGGATATGGGTGCGGATCTCGTGGGAAAGACGGAAGCGCATATTCCGGAAGATGACCCGCGCAATCCTGCGACAATTGCAGACAATGTCGGCGACAATGTCGGAGACGTTGCGGGACTCGGCTCCGACCTGTTGGAGAGCTTTATCGGCGCGGTTTCCTCCGGCATGATTCTGGCGTATCATCTGTTCCTGTCCGCGCTGGCGAATGGACAGAATGTCCCGGATGATTTGCTGCGGCGTATGATTTTGTTCCCGATGGTTTTTGTTTCCATCGGTCTGCTTGCGTGTTGTATTGGCATCGCGTCGCTGCTGTTCCGCACGCATATGTCGAATGATCCGCATAAGGATTTGAACTCCGCTACCTATGTCGCTGCGGGGATAACGATCCTCTTTGGATTCCTTGTTGCTTATGTACTGTTCCATGGCGTGGAGCAGCTGTCCGTCATGGGGTTCTCTCTGGGATTTGCCTCGCCGTGGATTGCGGCGGCGATTGGCGTTCTTGCAGGCGTCATCATCGGTTTCATCGCGGAATATTACACGAGCGCCGAGTATAAGCCGACGATTCGTTTGGCACACGCTTCGCTGGAAGGCTCTGCCTTAACCATCACACAGGGATTGGCGTTGGGCATGAAATCCTGTATGGCGCCTTGTGTGGTATTGGCGCTCGGCATTATCATTGCGTATCAGGTTTCCGGCATGTACGGCGTTGCCATGGCGGCAATGGGTATGCTTTCGTTTGTCACCGTCACGGTTTCTGTGGACACGTATGGTCCGATTTCGGATAATGCGGGCGGCATCGCAGAGATGAGCGGACTGGATCCTGAGGTGCGTGAGATCACGGATACATTGGATTCTGTGGGTAACACCACCGCCGCTATCGGAAAAGGCTTTGCGATTGGCTCCGGCGCACTGGCCGCGCTGGCTTTGATGATTTCTTATCTGTATTCATACAATGAGGTAGGCACCGAACTGGTGCTGAATATGATGGACGCCATGATTCTGGCGGGAGCAATTGCCGGCGCGTCGCTTCCGTTCCTGTTCTCCGGCATGTTGATCGAAGCGGTTGCCAAGGCGGCGCGCAAGATGGTCGATGAGGTACGTCGTCAGTTCCGGGAAATTCCCGGTATTCTGGATGGTACAGCAAAGCCGGATTATAAGACCTGTATTGAGATTTCTTCAAAAGGTGCGATTGGCGAAATGAAGGTTCCGTCGTTGCTGGCAGTCATTGTCCCTGTTTTCTGCGGGTTCCTTTTCGGGCCGCGGTTCGTAGGCGGGCTGTTGATCGGATCGACGATCAGCGGTATTATGATCGCCATATTTACAGGCAATGCCGGCGGCGCGTGGGATAACGGCAAAAAATACATTGAATCTGGCAACATTCAGGGTTGCGGAAAAGGCTCTCCCGCGCATGACGCTGCCGTCGTAGGCGATACCGTCGGAGACCCTCTGAAAGATACTGTCGGACCGTGCATGGACATTTTTATCAAGATTATGTCTACTGTTTCTCTGGTTACGGTTTCCGTTTTTGCAAAGTACAATCTGGTATCTTTGATTGTAAGCCTGCTGGGTTGATTATGAGGAAAAAGCTGCGCTTCAATGGCAATTGAAAAGCATTTTTACAGGCTCGAAGCATATCGAGCCTGATGAAAAAGTCACCGTGAGGTGGCTTTTTCTGTTATCATGAGAGAAATAAATGATGCAGTCGGCTTTATTTTCATATACATCCTGCTTTTTCGCCATTTTTCAAAATATTTTACAGTTTACAGGTGCTTTTTCCCGCCAATTTGTATATACTATATGTAACAATATTTTTGTGGCCGAGGTGAACAATATGAACCTGACAGAATTATATCGCAGCAAGCTGCGTACCCCAGAGGAGGCCGTTCAGGTGGTGAGGGACGGCGACTGGATCGACTACACAACGGCGCTTGGCATGCCGGTCGCGCTTGACCGCGCCCTCGCAAAGCGCCGTGATGATCTGAACGATGTAAAAATTCGCGGCAACTTGATTTTTAACCGCATTGAGGTAGCGGAATGCGACCCGTCACAGCAGCATTTCATCTACCACACCTGGCACTGCTCTCCCTATGAACGCAAATTATGCGACCGCGGCTTGTGCTACTACATTCCAATGGTGTTTCATAATAATTCCGCCTACTACCGTCATTTTCTTACAGTTAATGTTGCTATGATGAGTGTCACGCCGATGGACAAGCACGGATATTTTAATTTTTCCACTTCAACCGGTGTATGCGGGCAGATTCTGCGTAAAGCGGATATTGTCATTTTGGAGGTCAATCCCAATCTTCCCAAGCTGTATGGCGGCTATGACGAATGCATTCACATTTCCGAGGTGGATTACATCGTAGAGGATGGCGACATGCCGCTGCCGGAAATGCCCTCCCCAACACCGACAGATGTTGATATCCAAATCGCCTCGCACATCATTCCCTATCTGGGCAACGGCGATACGCTGCAGCTTGGCATCGGCAATCTTCCCTATGCGCTTGGACATCTAATCGCCCAATCCGACCTACGCGATCTTGGTATGCACACAGAACTCTGCACGGACGCATATTTGGAGATGTACCGTGTTGGTAAGCTGACCAATCGATGTAAAACCATTAACCGCGGCAAGGGCGTTCTTGGTGTCGCTGTCGGCTCGCATGATTTGTACGCATGGGTAGACCGCAATCCCGGCCTTGCGGCATATCCGCTGGAGTATGTCAACAGCCCAAGTGTCATCGGTCAAATTGACAACATGATCTCCATCAATAGCTGTGTCTCAGTTGACCTGTTTGGACAGGTCTCGTCTGAAAGCGCGGGAATGCGACAGATCAGCGGTACGGGAGGTCAGTTGGATTTTCTGGTGGGTGCGTCCGCCTCATCCGGCGGCAAAGCATTTATCTGTATGAGTTCAACCTATCGGGACAAGGAGGGCGTGCGCCACTCGCGTATCATCCCGCATTTTATGGGTGATATCATCACCTCGCCTCGTTCGCAGGTATATTATCTGGCGACAGAATACGGTGTAGTCAATATGGAAGGCCGGTCGACTTGGGAACGTGCCGAGCTGCTGATTTCGCTGGCACATCCTGATTTCCGCGACGGGCTAATTGCGGCGGCGCAGGAGCAGCATATCTGGCGTCGATCCAACAGACGATAAAAAACAGCCGCAGGAGGCATCTAAGCCCTCTGCGGCTGACCATTTTTTCCGCTTACCACTGATTGAACGAACAAACCTCTTCCAACGGCTTGCGCACCTTTTTGCGCGGTTGCTTGCTTTCCTCCGCGCTGTAGCCGACCGCCAGAACCAGGCGAACCTGTTGCCCCTCCGGAATGCCAAACAGCTGCTCCATCTTCTTCTGGTCATTCATGCCGATCACGCAGGTAGACAGGCCAAGCTCCAATGCCTCATAGCACATATTCATAGCGGCCATGCCAATATCGCCCTGTGCAAACCGCTGGGAATCACCATAATACTCCTGTACAGACGGGACGATCTTTGCTGGCTGCTCAATCAGCGCGATAAAGGCTGGAACCTGCTCTCTCCAGGGGCTGCCTGTGCCGCCGCCCGGAACAACCAGCGCATCGCACATCTTTTTTTTCGCTTCCGGCTCATCTACTACAAGAAATTTCCACGGCTGGGCGTTGCAGCCGCTGGGGGACAATCTGCCCGCCTCTACAATCTTGACCAGCAGCTCACGGTCAACCGGTTTGTCCTGATACGCGCGGCAGCTCTCACGCGCCGCAACCATTTCCATAAAACGCATCGTTTGATTCCTCCTGTTTCGATTGATTGATTACACCTATTATAGCATATTTTTCTGCACATGGATACACAAAAATAGGACAGG
The DNA here is from genome assembly GCA_964513445.1 of uncultured Butyricicoccus sp. Lineage (GTDB taxonomy): Bacteria > Bacillota > Clostridia > Oscillospirales > Butyricicoccaceae > Butyricicoccus_A. Next base: position 8,142 of record CAZEMM010000005.1, read on the forward strand.
AAATACACGGCCCATGCTGGCGTGCCGTCCCGCTTTTCTGTGCGTCTTGACAAAAGGATGAAATGTCAGTAAAATTGTACTATAATGACATCAGATTTTTTGCATAATTTATGCAAGCTTTAGCAAACGAATCGGAGGCGCATACACTATGACACAGGCCGAGCTTCAACCTGAGCTTCAACAGGATCTTTCTGCGGCACAGCAACACGATATCCGTCTTGTCTGGAAGCTGAAGGGCACCCGCAAAAAGGCACGACGTGCAGTCATTGAATCATGCATCAAGGGGCAGCCGGTTTTCATCATCTGCGATTCCAATGGCAACCACTGCACGGTCATTACCGAGGAGGGCGAGGAACTGGGTCGCTTGAATGAAGAGGATTCTAAAACCTATCATAGCCTAGTGGAAAAACATCCGCACAACATCTATATCAAAAAAATCCGTCTTGATCCGGACAAGGCACGCGTTAAGATTCTGCTCATCGTACATCAAGGCTCGCGCTTTGACATGCTGATATGAGCCACGCGCATACAAAAAAATCCCTGAGATAACAGCCGAATCCGGCCCTTGCATCTCAGGGATTTTTTACTCCTCCGCCATCCGATAGCCTACGCCGATCTCTGTGCGGATATAATACGGTTCTGCCGGGTTAGACTCCAGCTTTCTGCGAATATGTGCCATGTTGACGCGTAAAATACGGTTGTTGTCCGTCGCATATGGTCCCCATATGCGGCTGATGATGTAATCATAGGTGAGCACCCGTCCCGGACGCCGCGCGATCAGCTCGACGATCCTGTATTCGATCTGGGTCAGGTGCACGACCTGCCCGGCTACCGTGACCTGCCGCCGCGCGAAATCCACCGTCAGATCGCCCACTGAATAGCTGCTTTTGGGCAAATCCTCACCTGAATCCAGCTTTGCCTGATGACGCAGCGCGGTACGGATACGAGCGAGTAACTCGGAGGTGCCAAATGGCTTTGAGATATAGTCATCTGCGCCCATATCCAACGCCTCTACCTTTTGCGACTCCTCCTCGCGTGCCGAGACAACAAGCACCGGCACACCTGACCATTCCCGCAGCCAGCGCAACAGCTCCAGTCCGTCAATATCCGGTAGCCCGAGATCAAGCAGAACAAGGGACGGGCAGTGCGACTGGATAATGGAACGTGCCATGCTGCCTGTTCCCGTGTAAATTGTGTGATATCCGTTTGCACGCAGCACAGTCGTCAGCACATGTACAATTGCCTGCTCATCCTCCACAATTAAAATAGTCTCTTTATTCATTCCTGTTCCTCCAACGGCAGCGTAAAAATAAATTGTGCGCCGCCGTCCGCATGATTGCTCTCATCAATGCTCCCGCCATGAGCGGTAAGAATGGAGCGGCACAAGGTCAGGCCGATACCTAGACCGCCTCGTCGGCTATCTGGCGTCTGCGCCGCATCAAAAAGCGTGCTGCGCTTTCCCTCCTCAATGCCAGGGCCGAAATCGCGCACGGAAAACACTGCATTGTTGCCTTCCCGACACACGCTCAGATCGACTGGTGTGTTTGCATAGCGTATCGCGTTTTCGATCAAATTGATGAGCACCTGAACGATCAACGTGACATCCATTGGAACGAAAATCATCTCATCCGGCAACTGTACGCGGATCTGTGCGTCAGGATATCGTTTTTTGCAGCGCGCAACCGCCTCCTCGATTACCTCCTCTGCCGCTTCCTCTGTTTTTTTGATCGCTGCGCCCTGGGATACACGAGTGACAGAGAGCAGGTTTTCTACCATATGCAGCAGCCACTCTGCATCCTCATTGATATCCTGTGCAAGCCGCCTGATCTGTGCGCCGCCCAGTCTCTCGCCGTTATCCACGATAGCAGCAGAGGCGCCGATCATACCGGTCAACGGCGTGCGTAAGTCGTGCGACATTGTGCGCAGCAAATTGTTGCGTATTTTTTCATGATCTGCCGTCATTGCCGCACGGTTTCGCTCCTCTGAGAGCTGAAGTCGTTCCAGTGAAACGCCAGTCTGTGCCAGAATCATACCAATATGCTCCAGCAAATCATCGTCCATCGGGATATCTTTCCATAATATGCCAACGCAGCCCAGCATATTTTCTTCTGCCACAATCGGAAAATAACGAAATGCCGCATACGGCTGGCGAAGCGTACCGGAGCCGCTGGATTGTCTGTTTTCAAAGCATTCAGACATGGCGCTCTGTTCAATAGAATCGGAGATAAAATCCTGAATCTGTCCATATATGCGCTCCTGATTTTGCTGTACGCTTGTCCTGTCGCGCGCATACAGCACCGGACGCTGCAAAAGGTCATTGAGATAGATGAGCGTTAAATCAATCATCCTGTCCGCATCATGCGCATTTGCCAGCTGCTGTGAAAAATCATACAGCTTGCGCGTGCGTTGTTCGCTGACACGCGCCCGGTTCGCCTGTCGTTTAATATTCGCCGTCGCTGCACTCGTAATGACAGACGTGACGAACAGAGACAAAAAGATGATCGGATAACCGGACAATGAAAAATTCAGCTTATAATACGGATCGGTGAATGCGAAATTGACCGAAATAACGCCCATGACAGACGCAAAAATGCCCCATCCATAGCCGTCCGTCATGCGTGCGACCATCAGTACCGCCAGTGTAAAGACCGCCGCTATATTCATCGAGCTGTTTGTCCAATGTATCAATATAAGCGACAATACGATCGCAACGCCGACAATACAAATTGTGACCACGAAATCGCGCACATCCGAACGTTTGATTGGAAATTCCTTTGATTGATTGTCCTTCTGATTGGAACGCATGCCATACATCCTTTCTCTTATATACAGAATGCTCTTTTATTATAACAAGCGTTTTAGTTGGAAACAAGACGCTCTGTGTGCAAATTTCGCTAATTCCTGCGCGGGCACGACGCGGTTTTAATATCTTCGATCCGTGTTGGGCAGAGAAAAACTGACAGAAAGTCCAGGCTTTTATAACAAAAAACAGAAATTATAAACAAAATACAGATATTTTTCAAAAAGACTTTGCAATTTCATTTTTTATGCTATAATATTGACAGGCGTAGGAGGGTTATGATGAATGTATTGAAACCGATTCTTATTGCTGTCTTGGTTATCTTGACAGTACTTATTATAGTAAAAGCAAATAAAATCTCCACCTCGGACAATTCTGGTGGCGGCAAGCGCAAGTCCGACAGCGGCAATGGCAGTGCCCCTAAGCAGGTTCCCATTGAGTTTTTTATTGTCTATGTTGGACGCCGCGTTCCGGTCACGCATTACCCGTTTACCATCGGCAGCCGCCGCGACAACGATTTGATGATTACCGATTCCACTGTTTCCCGACAGCACGCAGAGCTGTTCCGCAAAAACGGGCAGGTGTGCATTCGAGATCTCGGTTCGCTCAATGGCACCATTGTCAACAAAGTTTCCCGCTCTGAGGTCCCCATAATGGGCGGTGAACGCATCCAGATCGGCACAACCATTTTGCAGATTGAACGTGCAATCGACGATGTATCCGACGATACGCAGTTTATCCGGAGGTGAGTGAATCCGTATGTCTAAAAAAAGATCGAACAAATCGCAGAGACCGGCTCGTTCAGAATTGCAGTCCAATAGCGGCCGACAGCCCATCGTACTGTTTTTTCTGTTCCAGCTGGTTTCTGTGCTTACCGTCATGGTGAGCGGACGCGGCATGGCCTACCTGTTCATGTGCATTCCACTTGTCATCATCACCTATGGCGGTTGGTTTTTGGTAAACCGAATCGGCGCGGATACGCCGTTTTTCTTTGATGCGGCCATGCTGCTGACCTTCGGCACAATGATTCAGTGCATGCTGCTTCAAGAGGATACCCTTCCGCGCTCACTGCTGATTAATTATATATTTGCAGCAGTGGTTGGCGTCGTTTGCGGTTTTTTATATCGCCGTCTGCCGCTTATCGCCTCTGCGCATGGTACAGCTACGCTGATGGTTCTATCGGTTGTGCTGTATCTGGTAACGTTGGTGCTTGGCGCGGCGGTCGGCGGCGGCGTCCGCAATTGGATTAGCATCGGCAACATGTCTGTTCAGCCGTCTGAGTTTAACAAGGGTATCTATATCCTCGTCATGGCCGGACTGTTGTGCACCAAGGAGATGCCTGGAAAACGGCGCATCTGGATGGCCATCCTGTTTACACTCATCAATCTTGCATTTTTGGGCATGCAGGGCGAGTTTGGCACATTTTTGCTGATACTTGTCTCCTTCCTGTGCTTTATCTTTCTGTTTGTGCCGGATATTCGTGTTTTCTTGTCGGTATTTGGCATCACCATTGCGGCGAGTGCGGCGGCAGCGGCCGGCTGTATGGCACTGCTCAAGACGACCGGCGGCACAAGTGACTTTGGCCCGCTCAATTTTATTCTGCGGCAGGTCAAAAAGATTGCCAACCGCTTCATCTACTGGCTTGACCCGGCAAGCGACGCACAGGGCGCGGGCTACCAAATTTTGCAGGCCCGCAAGGCGCTGCTCAATTCCGATCTGTTCGGCAGTGATACGACTACCCCGCTGTCCAATCCGACCAACGATATGGTATTCCCTGCCCTGACAGAACGCTGTGGTCTGCTCATCGCGCTGACTGTATGTATTTTATTTGGTTTGCTATTGGTACATGCGACCCGAATTTATTTCCACTGCACAGACCGCTACCATCAAGCAGTCTGCGCAGGACTCAGCCTACAGCTGATTCTACAGGCATTTATTATCATTGGCGGTTCCATCGGTATGTTTCCGCTTACCGGTATCACGCTCCCGCTTATCTCGCGTGGCGGCTCCTCGCTGATGTCAACCTTTATCTTCCTGTCGATCATCCTTGTGATATCCGCAGGAAATCTCTGGGATGGAAGGAGAGATTACTCCAGCTATGAAACTAAGCTTCAAAAAGCGCGTTCAATGTATTCAAACCGCATTTCTTCTATGCGCAATCGCGGTCGGCGTCGGACTAATATGGACAACGCTGGGCAATCCAGAAAGCCGTGATGCGGCGGCGGCGGAAACCAAACAGCGTACCTATCTGCGCGGTTCAATCTTTGACCGCAACGGCGAGGTCATTAATTATTCGAATGAAGTGGGCGGCGCGCGCCAATATAATGGCGGACATGCGTTTTCTACGCTGACCGGCTATTTTTCCTCGGTCTATGGCTCAATGGGAATAGAAAAATCCTTTAACACGGAGCTTGTGTCCAGCAAATGCGGCACTGGTGAAAAAAAAGGCCATGACATTACATTGACTGTCGATTGGGATTTGCAGCAGGCTGCATATGATGCAATCTCTGATATTCCAAAGGGAGCGCTGGTTGCACTGGATACACGCAGCGGTGAAATCCTTGCGCTTGCCTCCACGCCAACCTATGATCCCACGACGCTGGAATCCAACTGGGATGAGCTGTGTGCGATAGACGGCCTGTTTCTGCCGAACGCCTATAAAAATCGATTTGCACCTGGCTCAGACTTCAAAATTATAACTGCCTGCGCTGTCATCGACAACGGCGTGGCAGGACAAACTGTACAGGATGAAGGCTCCTATACCTATACGAATGGCTCGACCGTCACCAACTATGACAGCCGTGCCTTTGGTGAAATTGATCTGGATGACGCGATCAAGTATTCATCGAACGTTTACTTTATCAGCAAGGCACTGGAAATGGGTGGCAAAAATCTGGAGGCCAGCTTGCGTAAATTCTTGCTCGGCGAGAGCATTGAGCTGGACTTCACGACATTGACATCCAATCTTGATTTTGAAAACTATGAGGACGATGTCGTCGGCTCGATTGCATTCGGTCAGGGCAAGACAGAGGTCACACCGCTGTACATGGCGATGGCTGCACAGGCAATTGCAAATGACGGCACGATGCTCAAGCCCTATATTGTCCAGTCCATGCAGACCGGCGCGGGCAAGACGGATTACACTGGCGGTCAGGAAACGCTGGCAGAGGTGACCAGCGCGGATACAGCAAACAGGGTCACCAACGCGATGACGCTTGCCGCACAGCATTACAATCTGGATTATGTTGGTCCGGACGGCTGGGAGTTGGCCGCAAAAACCGGCACGGCTCAGACCGGTAAGAGTACAAACGCGTGGATCGTTTCATTTGCACCGGCAGAAAATCCGAAATACGCTGTTGTTGTCATGGCGGCGGATCAAGATCGCGACGGAATTTATTACAAGGATGCACTGGAAGAAATCTATGATGCGTTGGTTGATTACGACAGGGAGATCGAGGAAGCCGTATACGCAGATGACTAATCAATGAAAGGTCGGGAGCATTCCCGGCCTTTTTTATCGAAGAAAAAGCAGGAGTCACCCATAGGGCAGCTCCTGCTTGCGATTATTCATTATCTGTCGGAAGGTTCGTATCAGTTTCCGCCGTTAGTGCATCATCTTCCGTCTGTACAGATGCGGCGGGTGTTGCGCCCTTTAGTCCCGCGTTTTGCAGTTCTTTTCCTTCATCCGCCGTTTTCACGTTGAGCTCGGCTGTGTCGCCCGGCGTAAGCAGGACGGCCTGCTCGTTTTCCGCGGCGCTGAGGATATAATACGTTTCGCCATCATCCAACTGAATATAGTAGTAAGTCGTTCCGCTGATGACTGCTGTGCGGATATCTGTTATGACACCGGTAACCTCTGCGGTCGCAGACTGCGTCACCTCTGCGCCGTTGGATTCCAGCAGCGCGCGATAATTCGCCTGACAATCTTTGATGCTCGCACCGGATGCAACAATCTGATACTGCGCCATATTGACCATGCCATACTGCTTGACCAGGCCGGCAGCGTCCTTCAGCGCGACCGTATATGTCGGCTGCCCTTCGATCATCAGCAAAATCGGGAACGTCGACTCATATTGCAGATGCTGGACAATGCCCTCCGCGCTCGACATCGCGGAAAATTCTTCCGCTCCGGCAATTTCATAGAATTCTGTTTCCTTGGTACGCAGATTGGTAAAAATAAAGCCAATATTGGATTCATCACTGACAACCGATGTGACACCGGTGTACATATACAAATCATTCCCCTTTGGAATATAATTGTAGCCTTCAGTCGTGCGGACAACGCCTTTTTGTCCGATGACCGAATTGAGCCATCCGTTTTGATAGCTGCCATACCAGTCATATTGCTGCATGACAAGCGACGGACTGTACACATTGTCGATCCAATCCGGAATCTCCCCCAGCTTATATCGCTCGCATGCGCCGGTGATAGGGTCGACGGTGATGACAGCCTTGACATCCGTACCGTTAAACAGCATGATCTTATGCTCTAATACTGGGAATACCCAATACGGGTTGCCGTCCTCATCCAGCTCAAAGCACGGCGTATCCAGCATATCGCACGGATAGCGAAAGCGGACAAGCCGCGTTAGGTTGTCATTGAAATACGCGTGTTGTGAATATTTGATGCCCCGATCTTCTCCGAGACGGACGATCTGCGTGTTCTGCGTTTTCATATCCACCGTGATGTAGGCCGGAATGCCCTCATTTCGGTTGAGGAACCACTTAACAAATCCGACATAATCCAACGGCTGTACACGAACCGGCGCGCCGTCTACCGTATTCTGATACGTGTCATACAGCTCAAACTGCGAAACCTCATCGACCAGATTGCCAAGCGCGCGGTTTGCCAAGCGGGATGCGCTGTCCTTGTCCAGCAGCGGCACATTGTCGATCGTAGGCGTGTATTCCTCAATCTCCTTCTGTTCAATATAAGGCTGAAACAGCTTCGCATAGCTATGCGACTGCAAAATCGGGCTGGACAGCAGCGAAAGCACAGCAAACGCAACTACACCGACAACAATGACAGCGGCGCACACCTTACGCAGATTGGATGCCAGCGCACCGCGACACAAAACAGTCGTCAGCAAAAACAGGATGACAAGATTTTCTCCGATAAACAACCAAAATCCGGTGTTTTGGATGTTGATGGCAGGCAGCGTAATATAAAACTGTACAAACAGGATGAGCAGGAACAGCACCGCTGTTAAAATAATACGCGATGGTTTGGTCTTTTGGCCATCCGGCTTGTTTCGGAAGAATTTTCTGAACTGCTCCCACAGGTGGACGCGCTGCCGGCCGCTGCCGGCAAATGGATTTTGTTCAAACGGCTGTTGATTTTGTCGGTTCCCAAACGGGTTTTGTCCAAATGGATTTTGCCCGAACGGATTCCCGTTATTCGTTGGCATTTCGCCACATCCTTTCCGGAAATAAAGTTTCCAGTTATGTATCACATCATACTATAGTTTTTCTCATAACGCAAGGATATTGCATCGCTGCACATAATTTGCTATAATCCGGTCTGTGAGGATCGTATTTATGAACAGGAGCCTTGATATGAAGCATATTTTCTTTTTTGACCTCGATGGCACGTTGACCGACTCCGCCGAGGGTATCGTTAATTCTGTGCTGTACGCACTGGATAAACAGAGCTGGCCAGTACCTGACCGCGACGCGCTGCGCCGGTTTATCGGCCCGCCGCTCATTGACAGCTTTCAAAGTATTGCGCATATGAACGAGACACAGGCACAGCGGGCCATCCGCGATTACCGCGCGCGTTACGCCGATATCGGTCTGTTTGAAAACCGTGTCTATGACGGCATTGCGTCTATGCTGGATGCGCTGCAAAAGGCTGGCAAACGTTCCTTCATGGTAACCAGCAAGCCGGAGCCATATGCCGCGCGCATTGCGGATCATTTTGGCCTGACACCGTATTTTGCGTGCATCTGCGACGCGACGCTGGACGGCCGTATCAACTCCAAGCAATCCGTCGTCCGCCTTGCACTTAAGCGCGCCGGACAGCCGGATGTCTCGGATGTCGAAATGATCGGCGACCGGCTGCATGATATCGAGGGCGCACGCGCCTGCGGCATCGACTGCACCTATGTGCTCTATGGCTTTGGCTCGCGTGAGGAGGCAGAAGAATACCACGCCGCGCATATCATCGAAACAGTCTCCGACCTGCAAGCACATCTGCTGACACTGTAAATTCAGTGCATCCCGCCGCGCATCTGCGGCGGGATTTGCATTATACTGGAATAAAGTCCATCTTGTCCACATCAAACAGACCGCGCGGGGTAATGCGCAGCGAGGGAATAACCGGAAGCGCGAGGAAGGAGAGCAAAATAAGCGGTGAGATGCCTTCTGGCACACTCATCTCATGTGATTTTGCTATCATAGCGGATAGCTCAGCCTGTACCGCAGGAAAGCCCGCATCGCTCATCAGACCCATAATGGGCAGCGCAACCGTGTGCAAAACCTTCCCGCCGGACACCAGCGTATAGCCGCCGCCGATGCTGCGCAGGTGCTCTGCCGCCAGCAGCATATCTGCATCGTTGTCCCCGATCACAGACAGATTATGGCTGTCATGCGCCACTGTTGAGGCAATTGCGCCGCCGCGAATGCCAAATCCTGTGACTGCGCCGACACCGACCCTTCCGGTGTCATGATGCCGTTCAACCACGATGATTTTGCTGAACGTTTCATCCGGCACAAACAAGCCATCCCTTTGCGGCAGCGCGGCTGTTTCATGCCGCGTAATCAATTCATCCGGAACCACACGGATGACCGCGCTTTGCGCACCGACCGGCAGATTAAGCTGCTCCGGCCGGACGGGCGGACAATGCACCGTACGGCGCAGCGGACTGTCCTGCGGCAGCTTAGGCTGCGCATGGAAATCCATGACGCTCTTTCCCTTGTGATATACCGCCTGAATATCAATCTGCTGTAAATCGCCAAACACGATCAGATCCGCCTGCATGCCCGGCGCAATCGCGCCCAGCCGATGATGCAGTTTGTAGTGACGCGCCGTGTTGATGGTCGCCATACGGATAGCATCAATTGGATTCATGCCGCATGCAATCGCCTTGCGCACACAATGGTCAATATGTCCCTCCGACCGGATATCCTCAATGTGCTTGTCATCCGTGCAGAACGAAAATCCCTCCGGCTCCAGGCCCTGCTCCAGCATGCCGCGCACGATGGGCGCAAGATTGCGCGCCGCACTGCCCTCACGCACATGGATATGCATGCCGAGCCGCCGCTTTTCCAATACCTCCTCCGGCGTGCTGCATTCATGGTCGTTGGTGATGCCCGCCAGCACATAGGCATTGAGCAATTTGCCGCCGAGACCGGGCGCATGACCGTCCTTCGCCCGTCCGTCAAATAACGACAGTTTTTGCGCCATTGCCGGCGCGGCCTGTACGGTGGAAACATAATCCATGACCTCCCCCAGGCCGAGTACGCGCGGATGGCGCATATACCGTTTCATCTGCTCCGCGTCAAATGTACAGCCGTTGTCCTCAAACGGCAGCGACGGCACGCAAGATGGCATCATGACGTATACATTTGCCGGTACGTCCTCTGTTTCACGCAGGATATAATCAATGCCGTCCGCGCCGCTGACATTTGCCGCCTCATGCGGGTCGACAATATAGGTCGTCGTGCCGCGTTTGACCGCCTGCTCTACCAGCTCGGCCGGCGTCACCATCGTGGATTCCATGTGCAAATGCGCATCCATCAGACCCGGACACAGGTACGCGCCCGCAAGATCAATCTCTGTCTCCCCCACATAGCTGTCACCGATTCCCACAATGATACCGTCTGTCACGGCGACTGCTGTATCCTGTATTTCTCCGGTGAACACATTCACTATCCTGCCTCCGCGAAACACAATATCCGCCGCACGCTCGCCGCGTGCCGCGGCAGCCAGCTTGGAAAACTGTTGCTGTTTCATATGCAAGACCTCCACTCTTCTTTTGTGTATATCATGTATTATACCACGTTTGCCCAATGGAATCATTTCCATTTTTTTAACTTTTCATGCCGTGACTTTTACCGTGTCCTATGCTATCATAGGAAAATCAAAGCAAATGGAGGAGACCGCATGTTAACACACTGTACCTTGTGCCCACGCGCCTGTGGCGTAAACCGTAAAGCCGGTCAGTGTGGCATTTGCGGCGCGGATGACCGTGTGCGCATCGGGCTTGCCGGTCTGCATCGCTGGGAGGAACCGTGCCTGTCCGGTACGCGCGGCGCGGGAACCATTTTCTTTTGCCACTGTTCGCTGCGCTGCGTGTTCTGTCAAAACCACACGATCTCCAGCCATGAAGCAGCACAGTCGGGTACGATAACCGATGCCTCCGGTCTAGCAGACACAATGCTGTCGCTCCAGCGCAAGGGCGCGCACAACATTGATCTGGTCACGCCGACCCACTATTCCGCACAGCTGATGCAGTCGATCCCGCTCGCACGCAGGCGCGGGTTGACCATACCAATTGTGTATAATTGCGGCGGATATGAATCGGTGCAGACGCTGCGCGCGCTGGACGGGCTGATCAACATTTATCTGCCCGATTTCAAATATTTCAGCCCTTACTATGCGCAGCGCTATTCGAATGCACCGGATTATTATGACATCGCCGTCGACGCGATCTCCGAGATGGTGCGGCAGACCGGCGCGCCGCAGTATGACGCGGATGGCATTCTCCGGCGCGGCGTCATTATCCGACATCTCATGCTGCCTGGACTGTCGGGCGACACGGCGCAGGTGCTGCGCACGGTTGCATCGCACTGGGGCGGGCAGGTGTATGTCAGCCTGATGCGACAATTTACGCCGTGCACCGATCTGCATGATTATCCCGAGTTGACGCGCCGCATCTCGGATGCGGAATATAACGACGCCTGTACGCTGATGCAGTCGCTCGGACTGGACGGATGGACGCAGGATGCCGAGGCAATCAGCGACAGCTTTATCCCACTTTTCGACGGGAGCGGCGTCTGTCCGCCGCAGAATTCGACAGGATTCATTTGACAAATCGTGAAATCTTCGGTACGATAACGGACGGTGATATAACATGAACAAAAAAACTATCACGTACCTGTCCTGTACACTTGTGAGCGCGGGTGCAGTCCTCTTCTCTGCTGCGTATGCGGCCGACCGCGGCTATGCTTCTGCGGAAAAGATGGGATTTTTGCAGATGGACACGCCTTACAACGATGAATTAGTGCAAATTGTAGATGACTGGGAGACCTATAAGGCGGAACGCCGCCAGCAGCAGATCTATGAAGCGCGTCAGAGCGACCCGAATCTGCTAGTCGTAAACCACTGGCATCCGCTGCCGGACGACTACACGGTCAACCTGGTTTCCGTGGGGGACGGCGAGATGGATGAACGCGCGGCAAACGCGCTGCGTGAGATGCTGTCTGACGGACGCGCCGCCGGCATGAGCTTACAGCTGATATCTACATACCGGACCTATGCCTATCAAAGCAATCTCTTTCAGCGCCAGCTCAACCGCCGCTATGCTGCTGGTTATACCGGAGAAGAAGCGATTGCCGCCGCGTGCCGTATCGTCGCCTATCCGGGCACATCCGAGCACCACACGGGACTTGCGGCGGATATCGTCAGCTATGGCTATGACACCTCGCTGCTCACGCGCGATTATGAATACACAGAGGAAGCGCAGTGGCTTGCCGCACACTGCGCCGATTACGGTTTTATCCTGCGCTACCCTGACGGAAAAAGCGATATCACCGGCGTCATATATGAACCGTGGCACTATCGGTATGTCGGCGTCGAATCGGCTCATGAAATCATGGATTCCGGACTGTGTCTTGAGGAATATGTCGGACTCGTGGACGGCGAATGAAATCCGGCGCATTTTTTCCTTCATTTTCTTTAAAATATTACAGAATAATTATCTCTATTTATCGTTCGTTTAAATGCACAAAAAAAATCATTTCCACGCGTTATTTTTGTATTTTAAGCTGGTAATGTGCAGAAAATCGTCCTTATTTTGCAAGTCCCTCTTGATTTTACTCCGGCGATATGGTATCTTTTTCATGTTGGAAAAAAAGAATGTGAATGAAAGAAAGATCTTCTTTTCAACCAAACTGCAAAGATTGCAGCACTGCATTCGCTCCGGCGCTGCCGCTGCATCATCTTTTTCACCAGTGATTCTTTTCAATGGAGGTAATACCCAATGAACACTTATGGATTGGAAAAACTCGGCATTATCAACGCTGCCGCAGTTTACCGTAATTTAACCCCTGCTCAGCTGACCGAGCATGCGCTTCGCCGCGGCGAGGGCACGCTGTCCAACACCGGCGCACTGGTTGTCAAGACCGGTAAGTACACCGGTCGCTCCGCAAACGATAAGTTCATCGTCGACAGTGAGGGCGTACATGACGAGATCGCCTGGGGCAAGGTCAACAAGCCGATGGCGCAGGAGCGCTTTGACGCGCTGTACAGCAAGGTCATTGCATATTTGCAAAACAAGGAAATCTTCATTTTTGATGGCTTCGCAGGCGCTGACCCGAAGTACACCAAGTCGTTCCGCATCGTAAACGAGCTGGCTTCCCAGAACATGTTTATCCATCAGCTTTTGCGCCGTCCGACCGCAGAGCAACTGGAGAACTTCCAGGAGGATTACACCGTCATCGCTGCACCGGGCTTCAAGTGCATCCCGGAGATCGACGGCACCCGTTCTGAGGCTGCAATCGTCATTGATTACGAGAAGAAGCTCGTCCTGATCTGCGGCTCCCAGTACGCGGGCGAGATCAAGAAGTCTGTATTCTCCACCATGAACTACATCCTGCCTAAGGAAGGCGTATTTCCGATGCACTGCTCCGCCAACATCGGCGAAGGCGGCGATTCGGCGGTATTCTTCGGCCTGTCCGGCACCGGCAAGACCACCCTGTCCGCTGACCCGAACCGCAAGCTGATCGGTGACGACGAGCACGGTTGGTCGGATGACGGCGTATTCAACATCGAGGGCGGCTGCTATGCAAAGTGCATCAACCTGTCCGCTGAGAACGAGCCGGATATCTACAATGCAATCCGCTTCGGTTCTCTGGTTGAAAACGTTGTCATGGATCCGGACACCCGCGAGTTTGACTTTGATGATGATTCGCTGGCCGTTAACTCCCGTGTCGGCTATCCGGTCGAGTACATCAACAACGCGGAGATGTCCGGTCAAGGCGGTATCCCGAAGACCGTTATCTTCCTGACTGCCGATGCATTCGGCGTTCTGCCTCCGATCTCTAAGCTGAACAACGAGCAGGCAATGTACTACTTTGTATCCGGCTTTACCTCTAAGCTGGCCGGCACTGAAATCGGCGTCAAGGAGCCGGTTCCGACGTTCTCCACCTGCTTTGGCGAGCCGTTCCTGCCGCTTGATCCGGCAAAGTACGCTGCAATGCTGAAGGAAAAGGTTGAAAAGACCGGCGCTTCGGTTTATCTGGTCAATACCGGCTGGAATGGCACCGGCGAGCGCACCAAGCTGAAGTACACGCGCGCAATGGTTACCGCTGCGCTCAACGGTGAGCTGCTCAAGAGCGAGTTTGCTGAGGATCCGTACTTTGGCCTGTCCGTTCCGACCACCTGCCCGGGTGTCCCGGATGATCTTCTGATCCCGGCTAAGACCTGGGCGCAGGCCGGCAAGAGCGAAGCGGAATACGCAGAGGCTGCAAAGAAGCTGTCTGCGATGTTCGTTAAGAACTTCTCCGAGAAGTATTCGCACATGCCGGATGAGATCGTAAACGCTGGCCCGAAGGCGTAAACAATTTCACTGTATATATGGCGGCTCAGGCTTCGGCTTGAGCCGCTTTTTTCGGAGGTTTCGATATGTCGATTGTACATGCTCTGCGGCTCGAAGGCACGCGCACGATCGCGGTGTGCGGCGCGGGCGGCAAAACCACGCTGGTTTATGCCCTTGCGCGGCAGGTGCAGCGCAGCGGCGCACGCGCGCTTGTCACGACCAGCACACATATGCTACAGCCGGAGCAGCAAAGCGATCTTCGCTTTTTTGATGCGCGGCACACGGAGGATATCTGCGCTGTGCTGTCTCCCACGTATGTTTCGGTGCTCGGTACGCCGTGCGCACATAAAAAAATCACCGGATTGTCTCCGGTGAACGTAGATGACGCCATGCGCGCCGCAGATTTATTTATCTATGAGGCGGACGGCGCCAAGCGCCTGCCGCTTAAATGCCACAACGGGACCGAACCGGTCATCTGGTTTGGCACGGATGCCGTCGTATGCGTACTCGGTCTGTCCGCGCTCGGTCAGCGCGCGGACACGGTATGTCATCGCTGGCAGCTTGACCCGCTGTTTGCCGCCAAACCGGACAAGCGCATTGACACGGATGATTTCACCCGCCTTGCGCTGGAATGCCGCCGCGCGGCGGGGTATCCGCATCGGTTTTCCGCCTGTCTCAATCAGTGTGACAATGCGCCGCTTCATACGGCAGCTGCACACATCGCGCAGCAGCTCGCGATCCACGGGATTCCCTGCGCCACCTCTTGCTTTTTAGGTGGTCAGCCGGAGATCACCGCGCTGTAATCCGCCGCCGTGTCAATATCACGCCACGCGCTGCTGTCCGCGAAATCCGCAAATACAACCTCCTCCCTATGCGCCTGATAGATGCCCTTTCCGCCGCTGTCGCCGGAAAGGGCTTTGCATTGCGCAAAAAAGCGTTTAGGGAACACACACGGAGATTTTGTCACGCCGCCGACACGCGGGACAACGATGCAGTTTGTATCATTTGCAAGCGCGATCAGCTGCCGCAGTATTTCCGGCGTTAGATACGGCTGGTCTGCGGTCAAAAAGACACAGAAATCCGTTTGTTCCGGCAGTGCGGCGCAGCCCGCCGCAACGGAGGTACCCATTCCCTGCTGTGCGCGCGGATTGGGACACACGCGTGCGCCCATTTTCTCCGCATAGGATGCGATGTCTGATTGATTGGTGACGACAACAACGTCAAATATCGCCTCACACGCACACACTAGATCGATGCAATGCGTATACATCGGACGTCCGTCAACAGGCAGGGCCAGCTTGTCAATTCCCATCCTGCGGCTGAAGCCCGCAGCGAGAATAACTGCCGCCGTCATCTCCGTGCCTCTATTGGAGCGAACAGAACGTCCACGCGTCCGCCGCAAATCATTCCGAGATGGGACGCTTCGCCGCCACCCAGCTCATAGTGCTCCAGCGCAGGGCTGCCGTCAAACAGCAAGCTTGCACGCTGCTGCGCCGCATGTTCAACCGAACCGCCGCCAATTGTGCCGTACACGCTGCCGTCGTCACAGAGAAGCATACGTGCACCCACTCCGCGCGGTGCGGAGCCTTCACGACGCACAATCGTCACCATGACCATCTTTCCCGGATAGCTTCGCAGCGTCTGCGCAATCTCCTTCGGCAGCACACTGCTGTCATGAACGGAATGCACCTGGATCAGCTCCGCCGCAATGCTGACCGCAATCTCCTCCGGCGTATGCGCGCCGATCTTTAGACCGATCGGGCTATGCACCCGTGCCAGCTGTCGTTCGGAAAAGCCTGCATCCCGCATGCGCTGCATTACGGTGCGCACCTTCGTCTCGCTGCCGATCATGCCGCAATAGGTAAACTGCTTGCGCAGAATCTGCGCCAAACATGCGCTGTCATCCCGATGTCCGCGCGTAACAATGATATAGCTGGCGTGCTCCGGCATGTCGGGCAGTACATCGTCAAACGCGGCGCACACGACGCGCGCCGCCTCCGGGAACCGCGCTGCGTTTGCAAAGTCCGGCCGGTCATCAATCACCGTCACACGATAGCCCAGCAAATGCCCGAGCGTACACACTGGCTTGGAAATATGCCCGCCGCCGCATAAAATCAGCTCGCGGCGCAGCACCATTTCTTCGCAGAATATGCCGTCCACAATGGACGGAAGCGTCTGTGGCCGCGCCACACGCGCCCAATCTGGCAGCTCCGCCTCGGTTTGCGCAAATGCCGTCTGTCCCATATGATCGCCGCATAGCGCAGTGTGCACGATGCAGCTACCCTTTTCCAGCTGTTCAGCCAGCTTTCGCATCGGTATGGCCTCCTTTTATTCGTCTAAGAGATGTATTCCCTGCGGCGTAACGCCGCCCTCCCGCATGGCGAGCTCCAGGTTCTCGCGTGCCTCCGGCTGCGCCATCCACGCCAGACCACATCCCGCCGTGATTTCGCGCGGCACCGGAATCAAACGACCCGGCGCGTCCGCTGCCTTGCAGACCGCTTCCATTTTCAGCGCCATTGTCGTCGTTTCAAAGGTCACAATCAGCCGCATATGGAATTCTCCTTTGCCAGTTCAGAAACCGCCGCTATTGCGGCGTCCACCTCGTCCTCCGTCGTAAAATAGCCAAAGCTAAAGCGTACCGCACCGCCGTTTTCCGTGCCGAATGTCTGATGCACCAGCGGCGCGCAGTGCGCACCGGCGCGCGTACAGATATCATACCGCTGCATCAGCACATCACTGACTGCGCCCGCGTCCCGTCGTCCGATATTCAGCGTCACGATTGCGGCGTGCGCCTGCTGTGTCCAATCGCCGTATATTGTGATATTGTCAAGCCGTCGCACCGCCTGATAAAACCGCCGCGCCAGTGCATACTCCCTCTCATGGATCGTCTGCACGCCGGTTTTCAGAACAAAATCCAAAGCGGCAGACAGCCCCGCAATGCCGGGCGTGTTCAGCGTTCCCGCCTCCAACGCCGTGGGATAGGCAGACGGATGCGTTTTGGAAAAGCTGTGCACACCGCTGCCGCCCACACGAAACGGTTCGATGCGCACACCGTCCGCGACGCACAGTACACCGGTGCCCTGCGGCCCCAATAATCCCTTATGTCCGGGCGCGCACAGCACGGAAATGCCCATGCGCTGCATGTCAATATCCAGCATACCCGCTGACTGCGCCGCATCCACGATAAACAGCACGCCATGCCGCGCGCAATATGTGCCGAGCTTCGCCAGATCAACGGTATTTCCAGTCACATTGGATGCGTGCGCACACACAACTGCACGTGTGTCCGGCCGAATCGCCGCCAATATGTCCTTCTCATTAACCCGTCCGGTATGTTCATCCATCGGCACGATGGTCAGCGCTGCGCCCGCCTGCTCCGCACGGTACAGCGGACGCAGCACGGAGTTGTGCTCCTGCGCTGTTGTCACGACATGGTCTCCCGGCCGGATTAGCCCGCAGATCGCCGTGTTGAGCGCATCCGTCGCGTTGAACATCATACACACGCGCATCGGATCACCGACGCCAAACAGCCGCGCCAGCTGATCGCGCACGCCATAAACCATGCGTGCCGCCGCAAGCGATGCGTCATGCGCCCCGCGCCCGGCATTTCCGGCGTGCAGCAGCGCATCTGTCATCGCCTGCGCCACCTCCGGCGGACGGTGCAGGCTGGTTGCGGCACAATCCAAATAAATCATCTCGCACACTCCCCTTCCGCCGACTTGAGCAGTGCAATGCCATGTCCCAGCGTATCAATGACAAATGACAGGTTTTCCGTCGCGCCCTTGGGACTGCCCGGCAAATTGACAATGAGCGTGCGCCCGCGAATGCCGCTCACAGCACGCGACAGCATCGCACGCGGTGTGATCGACGCAGAGCCCGCCTGCATCGCCTGCACAATGCCGTCTGCGCGGCGTGTAATGACTGATGCGGTCGCCTCCGGCGTGATATCACGCGGAGCAAAGCCCGTGCCGCCCGTTGTCAGCACCAAATCCACAATATTCTTATCGCACAGCCGTCTCAGCTGCGCCGCAATTGTGTCAAATTCATCCGGTATTACCATCGTCTCAACCACGTGATATCCATGCTGTTCGGCAAGCGCGCACACCGCAGGGCCGCTTGCATCGTCCCGCAGACCTGCCGCGCCCTTGTCGCTCACTGTGATGACCGCAGCACGCCAGATGACCTGCACAGCATCACCGACCGCAACCGGACCGCCGCGCAGCACCCGCGCAAAAATTCCCTCCTTAGGCATGATGCACTCACCCATGCGTTGCGCAATCTCACATGCTGAATGACAGGTTTTTCCAATTTGTGTGATCTCCAGCAGCGCAGAGACGCCGATTTGAATTCGGCAGCCAACCGGCAACGTCTTGAGATTAAGTCCGGAAATTGCCAGATTTTCGCCAAAGGCGCCATCTGCCACCTGCGCGCCGCGCGCATTGAAGGCATCAATGCTGTCCTGACTGAGCAGGCTGATTTGCCGATGCCAATTACCGCCGTGCGCGTCGCCCTCCAGTCCAAAATTTTCTATCAGCAGGCCGCTGCCGATATTCCGTTTTTTTGTACCGCGCTTTGTGCTGCGGCACACCGAAGTGATCTGTGCCACGGTTATCCTCCGATGCAATACATATTCATATGGGCATCCGGCACAGTGTCAAAACCGCCGGATACCGGTTTATTATAGATTGTCTGTTTCATGCGTGCAAGTAACATTTCATCATCTGCGCCGCTACGCAGCATCTGTTTTAAATCAGCGCCGCCATCGTGTCCGAGACATGGACGAAGAATGCCTGCACTTGTCAGGCGGACCCGGTTGCATGACGCGCAGAACGGCGTCGAGCACGCTGCAATCCAGCCGATGCTTCCGGCAAAGTCCGGTCGTGTCTCCTCGGCGGCTGGACCGCTTCCGCTGCCCTCGCAGGGCGAAAACACACCAAACTGCGCATAAATGCGCTGCCTGAGCGCATTGAAATTTGCCCGAGCCGCGCCGTGTCCCTGCCCGATTGGCATCAGCTCGATAAACCGGACGCAGACAGGCAGCTGTTTAGCAAGGCGCACCAGCCGTATCGCATCCTCCGCAACATCCGGCAGGCACACACAATTGAGCTTTACAACAAGTCCGGCCTCCAACGCAGTGTCGATGCCCTGCCGCACCGCAGCCAATCGGTCAAAACCCGTAATGGCGCGATACCGCTGCGGACAAAGGCTGTCTAAGCTGACATTGACCGCCTGCACGCCGCTCTCCCGCAGCTGCTTTGCCTGCGCCGCCAGATACACGCCGTTGGTTGTGACAGAAATCCGGCGCACACCGTCCAGCGACGCGATACCGCGCGCGATACACGCCAGATCCGGCCGCAGCAGCGGCTCCCCGCCTGTCAGTCGAAAATCCGTGATACCGATCCGCGTGGCAAGCGCGCACACGCGCAGCAGCTCATCCGACCGCAGCAGTTGTTCTTTCGGCAGAAAATCCGCTGATTCGGGCGGCATACAATACGTACAGCGCAGATTACAGCGGTCTGTGACGGAGATGCGCAAATATGAAATTTTGCGTCCGCAGCCGTCAATCAAAGAGCCGCCCTCGCTTTCGAAAAAATTATCCGCCAAAGCCGCACGATGGATAGGTACACACCGCGCAGCCCTCGCACAAGCCGCCAACCGCCTGCGCGACGATATCCTCACGCGTGATGCGCTCGCCTGCCATCAGGCGCGGCACAATCAAATCAAAAATCGTCCGTTTGGCGAACATCACACAGCCCGGCAATCCGACGACAGGAACATCGCCCGCATAGGCCAGCATGAACATCGCTCCCGGAAGCACAGGCGCGCCATAGCTGACCGGCTGTGCGACCATGCGGATTGCCGCCGGTGTGCGGTCATCCGGGTCGACCGACATGCCGCCTGTCACCTCCACCAGTGTCGCACCCTGTGCGATGAAATCAGAAATCGCCGCCGCGATGGCCTGTGCATCGTCGCCCGGGAAAACCTGTCCGATTACCTCGGCTCCGCATTCCTCTGCCTTTGCACGCAGTACATCGCCAAAGCTGTCCTTAATGCGTCCTGATTGGATTTCCGAGCCGGTCGTGACAATGCCGATCCTTGTCGGCTGCAGCGGTACAACCTCGATCACCGGGGCGTGCTGCGCGCAGATCGCTTCAAAACGCTGTACCGTCTCTTCCTTGACGGCGAGCGGAATGACGCGCGTGCCTGCAAGCTGCTTGCCCTCACGAATCAGCCGATCCGGCCGAATGGTTGCAAGACAAATCTCCGCATCGCGGCACAGCTCATACACTGCCTCCCGCTTAATCTTTAGGATACCGTCGCACGTCGCCTTAATATTTATCTTGCCTTCACTCGGTGCGCCATATGTGAGATTATTGCCGCTGACTGCGCGAGCCATGCGCTCCGCCGCGTCATTTTCATGCACGTAGCCGTCATCCAGATCCCATACATACAGGTGCTTTTTTCCCATATCCAGAAGATGCGGAATGTCCTCCTTCGTGACAATATGCCCCTTTTTAAACGCCGCGCCCTTACGCACACCCGGCACGATCTCCGTCATATCATGACACAGAACCATGCCGACCGCATGTTCTGTCTCAACCAATTTCAAAATACGATACTCCCTTCTGTCGTCCAAGCACCAGAAGTGCCTCCATCACGCCGCCCGCGATACAGCGCGCTTTATCGGAAATTGTGACACAGTTATTCCGCTGCTGCTCGCGCGGGTCAATATCTGCCATCTTCATGCCCTTTGGCGCATCATAGCCATCACGCAGCAGACCGCGCACCACGCCGGTCAGCGTGGCGTATACCGGCGTTTGTCCGACATACGCGATCACATCGCCGCGCTGCACGACATCGCCAATTGTGCACACGGCACGCATCACACCGGCTGCCGGCGCATGAATGACGCGCTCCGCGGCGTAGCCCGCAATCATGCCGGGCACGCCGGTATTCGGTATCGCCGTACCTGAATAGATTACACGCCCCAGATCATGTCCGCGCATCGTCTCAATCACAGCATGGCAGTCGTCCGGCGCTCGAAAGCCCGGCCCCATCGCCACAACGACAGGTGCCATATCCAGCGCAGTGCCAAGATTGCGCTTTGCCAAAATCGCGTCCACGAGTGCGGCCGGATGCAGCTGCGTCAGACAGTTGGCACGCGTATCCACCAGCAGTGGGAGCTGACCCGACGCCAGCGTATCCCATGTCTGCTCCGCGCGGTCAATGCGGCGGCAGGTAATGCCCTCCACCTGCGACAGACCATCGTATACCGCATCGCAAAAGGCCGCTTTGCGCCGAATCGCCGCCGGCTGTTCGCATTCCAGCGCCAGCACCGCAAAGCCGCAGCGATACAGATGGGCCAGCACGCCGCTCGCCAGATCGCCCGCGCCGCGCACCACGACCAATCGACTCACGGACGGATCACCCGTGCCGCTTGTGCCATTGTCTCACAAATAACATACATATTGGTCACACTGCCGACTGCCAGCTTTTCCGTCAAACCATAGAAATTCAGACAGGTGCCGCAGGTCAAAATCTCACAGCCTGCCTCCTCCAGCTTTTTGAGGTCAGCGACGGTTTCCGGAACCTCGCTGGACAGCCTCGCACCGCCATTATACAGCAGCACGACATCCGGCCTGTTATCCAATTGCGTCAGCGCAAAAACAAAGCCCTTCATCAGCGCATGCCCCAGCTCGTCGTTTCCGCTGCCCATAGCATCGGAGGACAGCACCACAACGGTTTTGCCCGGCGTTGGCTGGCAGGTCGTTGGCTCATCCTCTGAAACCGTTGTCTGCGCCCCCAGCGTGATGGAAACCGCAAAGTTGCCGTCTTCCATCGTTTCGGATGATACGGTGCAGCCCTTCTGCACCGCCATTTTGCTCAAATTCTGTACAGCGATCTCATTGTCTACCAGCACGCGGATCACATCGCCCTGTGCCGCCTGTGCCATCGCCTTTTTCGCTTCTACTACCGGAAGCGGACATGCCATACCCTTAGCATCAATTGTTATCATGACTTTCCTCCTACTTTGTTACAATTATATCACAATCCATACGCGGAACAATACGTCCGATTGCGCCGCATGGCAAACCCAACTCACAAACGCGCGCAAGCAACCGCGCGCTGTCCTCCGGCGCGACGCTCATCAGCAAGCCGCCCGATGTCTGGGGGTCGAACAGCACCTCCTCCAACGCGTAATCCGAAAGCGCAAACCGCACCCGATCGCCGACAAAATTACGCGTGCGCTGTGCTGCCGCCGTGAGCAGAAATTCCTGTGCGCAGTAGCGCGCGCCGTCCAAAATCGGTACGTCGCCGGCAGAAATCACCGCGGAATAGGTTGGCTGTATCATCTCGCGCAGATGTCCCAGCAGGCCAAAGCCGGTCACATCGGTGCAGGCATGCACCTCAAATTCCATCGACGCCTCACTCGCCCAGCGGTTGAGCGTCGTCATGGAACGAACTGCACCGTCAATCCAGCGCTGCTGCGCCTGTCCCACGCGGCTTGCAGTCAGCACCAGCCCGACACCAAGCGGTTTGGTCAAAATCAGGTGGTCACCGATCCGGCACGCGTTGTTCGGACGGATGCGCTGCGGATGCACGGTTCCCATCACCGACAGGCCGTATTTCACATCGCTGTCCGCAATCGAATGGCCGCCGACCAGACTTGCGCCCGCCTCACGCACCTTGTCGCTGCCGCCGCTCATGATCGCGCCCAACACATTCAGATCCATCCGTTCGGGAAAGCACACGATGTTGAGTGCTGTATGCGGTGTGCCGCCCATCGCCCACACGTCGCTAAGTGCATTTGCCGCTGCGATCTGCCCAAATGTATACGGATCCTCCACCATTGGCGGAAAGAAATCCAGCGTCTGTACCACAGCGACATCATCCGTCAATTGATACACCGCCGCATCATCCGACGACGCGCAGCCGATGAGCAATCTGTCGTCCGTCGGCTTTTCCAGCTTGGACAGCACGCGTTCCAGCGCCGCTGGGCCTAGCTTTGCTGTACAGCCGCCACCTTTGCAAAACAGTCTTTGTTCCTGCATTTCGTGCTCCTTTTTTCAGAATAACGGTGGCGCAGCAGTTATGTGCCGCCGTCTTGTGCTCTCCTGTTATAATACCGCGAAATCGCGCGGTTGTAAATGCCTACACATCAATCGGAACCTGATCACGCAGCGCGGGAAAGGCATCGCGAAATCGTTGTACCTCATTGAGATCAAACGACGCTGTCAGCACGCTCTCCTCATCTCCGGCTTCCGCTATAATCGTGCCGTCCGGAGCGATTACCATGCTGTGTCCCGCACCTGTTGCACCGCCATGCGTGCCGACATGGTTGCAGGCAAGCAAAAAGCACTGATTTTCCAACGCGCGCACACGGCAAAACAGACGCCATTCCTCCAGCCGCTTGTGCGGCCATGCAGCCGCAATAAGAAATATCGTCGCGCCACGCTCGGTCATGCGCCGAAACTGCTCCGGAAAACGCAGATCATAGCACGTCGCTATACCGATGATACCAAACGGTGTATATGCAGTGCAGGTATGCTCGCCGGGCGTCAGCACTTCACGCTCCCGCGAATGATAGCCAAACAGGTGTATTTTGCGGTATGTCTCCACCATTTGTCCATGATGATCCAGCAAAGCAGTCGTGTTGTACAGCTTATCATGATCGCGCTCGACAAAGCTGCCAGTCATAATATGACAATTCAGACGGCGCGCCCATGGCGCAAGACGCAGCAGCGTTGTTCCGCAGCATGGTTCCGCCAGCTTTCCATAGTTGTCAAACCTGCTAAAGCCAACGCCCCACAGCTCTGGCAGAAGCACGATATCAATGCGATTGTTCTCCAGCTGTGACAGCGTGCGCTCCACACGCGCCCAGCGCTCTTCCATTGTCTCCTGCTCCGAAACATACAGCTGTATCAATGCGGCCTTCATGTCGGCTTCTCCCCTTTCTTCTATCTGGAAAAAGGCTGCCCGGCACATCGCGCCAGACAGCCTTGCTCTGCTTTACATGAAAGGGTCAGGAATCGGTTTTATCCTTCTTTTTCTTATCTTTATTCTTCTCTTTACTTTTTTCCTTATCCTTTTTCTTTTTGTCTTTCTTAGTTTTCTTACCGTCATCCAATACCTCATCGCCGAAGCTGATGCCGATATCACGCGCCGCCTGTACCAGATCGTGATCGACCGGTACGGTCTTGAGCTTGCCGGCAACCTCGCTGAGCGGAACAGCAACGATCTGGTTATTCCGGATGGCGACCATGTTGCCATACTGCTGATGCTTAATCAGACGCGCTGCACCTGTACCCAGCCGGGTGGTCAGGATGCGGTCGTATGCGTCCGGACTGCCGCCTCTCTGGAAATGTCCCGGATTTACAACGCGAATTTCCTGTCCGCACATTGTACCCAGCTCACGCGCAAGCTTGAAACTGATGGACGGATCGGTCATCTCTGCGCGCGCCGTCCTGAATTCCTTTTTGCTCATCGCCGCTTCTTCCTTTGAGATCGCACCTTCTGCAACCGCAACGATGGTGAATGTATGACCCTTTTTGCGCCGCTCCTCCAGCTTTGCACATACAGTGTCCAAATCGTATGGAATCTCCGGAATCAGTATAATATCCGCGCCGCCTGCAATACCGGCCGTCAACGTCAGCCAGCCCGCGCCGTGCCCCATGATCTCAACAAGGAATACACGGCTGTGTGATGTCGCAGTAGAATGGATCTTATCAATGACATCCGTCGCAATATCCATGGCGGTCTGATAGCCAAACGTCGCGTCCGTGCCCCACAGGTCGTTGTCGATCGTTTTCGGCAGGGAGATGACATTGCAGCCCTCTTCGCGCAGCATGTTCGCGCTCTTGGTGGTGCCGTTGCCGCCGAGGATAACAAGACAGTCCAACTCCATTTTTTTATAAGTCGCGACCATCTTATCACACTTGGTCACGCCGTCCTCATCCGGATCACGCATGTTTTTGAACGGCTGGCGGGAGGTGCCCAGAATGGTACCGCCCACTGTCAGAATGCCGGAAAAATCACGCGGGGTCATCAGCTTGACATCACCCTCAATCAGTCCTCTATAACCGTCACGGAAGCCGTAAATTTCAACTGCCTTTCCATATTCCTCATACAACGCCTTTGCAACGCCACGCAGGGTCGAATTCAAACCCTGACAGTCGCCGCCGCTCGTCAGCATACCGATGCGCTTCATGCTTTCTCCTCCTCATTAAAGATGTTCTCCTGATATACCAAATTCTGCATTGCCGCTTGATAAAAGATGAAAGCGGTTGGATTGTTTTCATTATATCAAACTTTGTGACAAACCGCAACGTCTTTTTTACAATTTGCACAAATCATCTGCTATCATTTGGACAGCTTATCGATGACGGTCATAATTTCCTTCATTTTTTCCTCTCCGGTGCCGTTTTCCATCGCATCAAGCACACATCCCTCCAGATGCGCAGCAATGATCTCGCGGTTGGCGCGACGAAGGACAGACTGTGCCGCCATAACCTGGTTGGAAACATCCATGCAGTATGCATCCTCGTCAATCATCCGAAGAATACCGTCGATTTGCCCGCGCGCCGTGCGCAGCAGGCGGCAAATCTTTTCATGATCCGCCCGCATTTTAGCCGCCTCTCTCGCAGCTGACGACGGTATAGCCGGCGTCGCTCACGGCTCTTTTCGCCTGATGCGCAGCCTGTTCAAAATCGCCCGCAATATCGAGATAGGCCGCGTTGTCCTCCAGCACGACGCTTGCGGAAATACCATCGAGCGCATTGAGCGCATCGTTTACGCGCGCCACACAATGCGGACACATCATACCTTCAATTTTCATTGTTGCTTTCATCGTTTGACTTCCTTTCGTATCTTGTTGTATTGCACGATCGGATTGCTCCGTCGATAACGTCGTTTCTGCTGGCTGCTCCACCGTCTGTCGCGCAAGCGGTCTGAACCTGCGCAGGCGCAGCGCGTTGGTGACGACGCACACGCTGGAAAGGCTCATCGCAGCGGCTGCAAACATTGGTGTCAGCCGCCAGCCAAGCAGTGCGTAAAACGCGCCTGCCGCCAGCGGGATGCCGATGCAGTTATAAAAGAATGCCCAGAACAGATTTTCCTTGATATTGCGCAGCACGGCGCGCGAGAGCCGCACGGCGTCTGCCACATCGCGCAAATCGCTGCGCATCAGGATGACGCCCGCACTCTCAATCGCCACATCGGTTCCCGCACCGATGGCAATGCCAACATCTGCTCTCGCCAATGCCGGTGCATCATTTATGCCGTCACCGACCATAGCGACCATTTTGCCTTGACTTTGCAGGGCAGCAATATGCGCCTGCTTATCCTGCGGCAGCACCTCAGCCTCCACCTTATCCAGCCCCAGCTGACGCTGAATGGCCGACGCTGTCACGCGGTTGTCACCTGTCAGCATGCGCACCTCCAGATCGAGCGCACGCAGCATGTGGATAGCTTCCTCACTGGAAGGCTTGACGGTATCCATTGCCGCAAGAACACCAATCAGCTCTCCCTCGCGCGCAAAATAGAGCGGCGTCTTGCCGTCCTCCGTCAGCGCCTTGACCTTTGGCTCGATGGCGGAAATATCAACACCATGCATCCGCATCAGTGCGGCATTGCCCGCATAATAGCTGCTGTCGTCCAGCTTCGCTTCAACGCCGCGTCCAAAGACCGGCTCAAACGCACGTACCTCCTGCGCGCGAATGCCTTTTTCCTGCGCGTACCGTATGACAGCCTCAGCCAACGGGTGCTCACTATATGCCTCGACAGACGCGGCAATCTGAACCAGCATATCTTCCGGCATGCCCTCCGCACACAGCACATCGGTCACGCGCGGACGTCCCTCTGTGATAGTGCCGGTCTTATCCAGCACAATTGTGTCGACTGCGCGCAGCTGCTCCAAGGCTTGTGCAGAGCGGAACAAAATGCCGTTTTCCGCGCCCTTCCCAGTGCCGACCATAATCGCGACCGGTGTCGCCAATCCGAGCGAGCACGGACAGCTGACTACCAAAACCGCGATCCCAGTGGACAGCGCAAATTCCACCGTCGCGCCGCACAGCAGCCAAATAACCATGGAAAGCAGCGCAATCAGCATGACGGTCGGCACAAAAATGCCCGCAATGCGATCCGCCAAACGCGCAATTGGTGCTTTGGATGCCGCAGCCTCTTCTACCAGATGAATAATCTGCGACAACGTTGTCTCCTCACCGACACGCTGTGCACGCACCTTGAGAAATCCCTTGCCGTTCACCGTCGCTGTGACGACTGTGCTGCCGACTGTCTTTTCTACCGGAATTGACTCGCCTGTGATTGCAGATTCATCAATGCTCGAGCTGCCTTCCTCCACAACGCCATCTGCCGGGATTCGGTCGCCCGGCCGAATAATGATCAAATCGCCCGCGCGCAGCTCTTCGACGCCAACCTCCAGCTGCACGCCGTCACGCTCAATAATGGCTGTCTGCGGCGCAAGTCGCATGAGCGCCTCAATCGCAGATCCCGTCTTACTGCGCGCACGTACCTCCAGATATTTTCCGACAGTAATCAGCGTTAAAATTGTGCCCGCCGACTCAAAGTACAAATCCATATGATATTGCTCAACCAACGCCATATCACCGGTTCCCAGACCGACACCCATGCGATAGATCGCAAAAATTCCATATACCAGCGCAGCGGATGCACCCACGGCAATCAGTGCGTCCATATTTGGCGCGCGATGCCACAGCGTCTTAAAGCCGTTGATAAAAAACGCACGGTTTAAATATACAATCGGCAGACACAGCAAAAACTGTGTCAGGGAGAAGGTAATGGCATTTTG
This sequence comes from uncultured Butyricicoccus sp., assembly GCA_964513445.1. Lineage (GTDB taxonomy): Bacteria > Bacillota > Clostridia > Oscillospirales > Butyricicoccaceae > Butyricicoccus_A. The sequence goes on from CAZEMM010000005.1 coordinate 36,529, forward strand.
CAGCCCGATAAAAACAGCAGGCAGCGGAAGCCCTATCATATGTCCCATCGAAAGATACATCAGCGGCACGAGAAATACAATCGACCATTTCAGACGTTTTTTCATCTCAATCTGCTGTTGCTCCAGCGGATTGCCCCCTGTCTGCTGCCGCGCTGCCGCTGCACCCTCCTCCGTCGCACCATAGCCCGCCTTGGAGACAGCGGCCTGAATCTGTCCAACGCTGGTCTGTGTATCTTCAAAGGAGACGGTCATGCTGTTCATCATCAGACTGACATCCGCCTGCTTGACGCCGAACACTGCGCGCACTGCCTTTTCCACATGCGCCGAGCATGCTGTACATGTCATGCCGGTCACGCGAAATTTTCTGGTCTGTACCATCATCTATTCACCTCGTTAAAAGCCATACACCCCCTCGGGGTGTCCCTCTGCTGGTACTATACAATATATTCTTCGCTTTGTCAACATACTTTTTCATTCAGCATCCCTCAGAACGACGATTTTATGTAAAAACAAAAACGGCAAAGAGCCGATCTCTCTGCCGCGTGTCAGGCAAACGCAACGATTGCCTTATTTGATCTGTAGTTTTCAATCATGAATCCAAGTTCCTGCAGTGCCTGCAAAGGCCATAAAGCACCAAATCATACGATGTGAGCGGCACATCCGACGCCTCGGCGAGCAAACGCAGCGGCGGCTGGTCAAAAAACACATCCTCGACACGACCGCACACAGTACAGATCATATGCTCATGATCCGACATTCTGTGGTCAAATCGATCCGGATCGCCCGGAATCACAATGCGCCGGATTATACCGTGCTCCACAAGCTGATGGAGATTGCGATAAACCGTTGCTAAGCTGACATTTGGTTCCTTCTGCCGTACCTTATGATAGACCTCGTCTGCGGTCGGATGACAATCCGCATGAAGCACAGCTTCCCGCACCAGTTCTCTCTGTCTCGAGTACTTCATTCCGCATTCTCCTTTTGTGTCGCTATGTCCTATTGTAGACCAGCTTTTTTATCAATAAGCTTACTTTCGTAAATAGAATATCAATTTCTCAATAAATTTGTCAAGTATAAATGCTATTCCCGCAGTGGTTTATCACAATGCACAAAGATTTTTCGTCGAATTATACATATTGTCGCTGTTATTTCTCGGAATATGTGATATAATATCCATATATACAATTGTTTTCATTTCACTCAGAGACAGGAGGAATCCAATATGTTAAACAGCATCGATTTTACCCATCGAATGACGGACGTGGAATACCGTCTGGAAACAAAGTCCGTGCGTTCAGAGCTGGCAAATTTGCAGCACCGTATGAAAGACAACAAACTGCCGGTCATTGTACTGTTTGAAGGATGGGATTCCTCTGGCAAGGGCAGCATGATTGCCAGCATGATTCAGACGCTAGATCCGCGTTTCTTTAAGGTATACAATACCAAGGATCCGACTGAGGAGGAGCTGCGCTATCCTTTCCTTTGGCGCCACTGGAAGCGCACGCCGGAAAGGGGCAAAATGGCAATTTTTGACGAGAGCTGGTATCCGGAGGTTTCTCGTGCGCAAATTGAAAGCAATCTGAGCGTGAAGGAAGCGCATCGCCGCATGGACAGCATCAACACGTTCGAGCGGCAGCTGGCTCAAGACGGCTACCTGATTATTAAATTCTTCCTGCATATTTCACGCAAGGAGCAGGCAAAGCGGCATCAAAAGCTGATGGACGATAAGAACACGCGTTGGCGCGTGACCGAGCGCGACAAATTCCGCAACAAGCATTATAACAAATATTTTGCGGTCTATGACGATATGCTTGAGCGCACAAACACGGTATTTGCGCCATGGCATGTCATCGGCGCGCACGAGCGTCGCAGCGCAATGAATGAAATCTATCAGATTATCGTCGATTCCATCCGCGCCGCGCTGGACGAGCCAAAGATTATTGCCCCGTCGGAATATCAGTCTCAGTTGCAGACATTCCCGCTGGTTAAGCGCCCAACCCTTGATCAGATTGCGCTCAACCGCTCAATTGAGGATAGCAAATATCGCGCCATACTCAAGCAGGAGCAGAAGAAGCTTGCCAAGCTGCACAATGTCCTTTACCGCAAACGGATTCCAGTTGTAATTGCCTATGAAGGCTGGGACGCGGCCGGAAAGGGCGGTAACATCAAACGCCTGACCTCTGCGCTTGACCCGCGCGGCTACGAGGTTGTGCCGATTGCTTCCCCTACCCCAATAGAAAAGGCGCATCAGCATCTGTGGAGATTTTGGCAAAATCTGCCGAAGGACGGTCATATAACGGTATTTGACCGCACATGGTACGGCCGCGTCATGGTAGAGCGTCTTGAGGGCTTTTGCACAGAGGAGGAATGGAAGCGCGCGTATCAGGAGATCAATGAGTTCGAGCATGAGCTGGAAAACTGGGGCGCAATCCTTATCAAGTTCTGGCTGCACATTGATTCGGATGAGCAGCTGCGCCGTTTCACGGAACGTCAGAACACACCGGAAAAGCAGTGGAAGATCACGGATGAGGACTGGCGCAACCGCGAGAAATGGGATCTATATGAAACCTGCGTCAACGATATGATTCGTCTGACATCCACAGAATATGCGCCCTGGACCATCGTAGAGTCGCAGGACAAGAAGTTTGGGCGCATCAAGGCCATTCAAACGCTGAACGACGCGATTCAGTCGCGCATTTAAAGTAATATCCAAGCAAACAAGGGAGGCATGCCATGCGGTACGCCTCCCATTTTTATGTATCTATGCCATTCTGCCATATTGATGACACAGCTCAATAAACTGCTGCATAGAATTGCTCAGATATTTGTTTTTGTGCCAGACCACGCTGAACTGCCGGCTCAGCTCGGCATCCGACACATAGAGTTCTATCAGTGAGCCGCTGCGCAGCCGCTCCGCAGCAAGCCGGCGAGAGATCACGGTCATACCAAACCCCATCTCTACGCCGCGCAAAATCGCCTCACTGTTGTTGCACACCCATTGAATATTGATATGCGGCATGACACTTTCAAATACCTCGCGTGTGCCACTGCCCTCCTCGCGCAAAATAAACGGGATATCCACCAAATCCGCCAAATGTACGGTTCGTTTCATGCCAAAGGGATTGTGATCGCGCGCGCAAACCAGCACAAGCGGATCGGTCATCATTACCTGTGTGACGAGATCAGAGCTACGGATCTTTCCCTCGACAACCGCAATATCCAACTCACTTTTGAGCAGCTTCTGCTCGATCACGCGTGTATTGTCCACCACAGCCTGCGGTGCCTGATTACCAGTCTCATCGATATACTGCTTGAGAAGCTCACCCAGAATACATGTGCCAACGGTGACCGTTGCACCGACACGCAGCATATCTGTCTCATCCGCATTTTTTAATCGCTGCTCCATTGCATCGTACATCGACAGGATATGTCGGGCATATTCACTCAGCTGCGTACCGGTCGGCGTGATATACAGTCTGCGACCCAGCCGTTCAAACAGACGAACACCGTATTGTTCCTCGATCTCGCCGATGGTTCCGCTGACAGAAGGCTGCGCAATATGCATTTTTTTCGCCGCTTCACTCATGCTTCCGCAATCGGCAACCGCGAGAAAAATCCGCAGATTTCGCAAGGTCATACCGTTTCCTCCTTTATTCTACTCAAAACATTGGGATAGTCTCCGTTTTTGTTCGATAAAACCCGCAGAATCTGGCCTGCGGCAATATCTTTTTTTATTATACTGCATATATGTAAAATATACAATAATATTTCAGCGTTTTAATGATAATTTGTTTAAAACAGAAAATCGCCGAACGGAAACCGCTGTCCGTCCGACGACATCTTGTAAAATGGATTATTCCTGGTCGAGATCAAGATAGAAACGCGCGTAGTCATGGCGCTTTTCCTTGGTAAAGGCGATCGCAGTGCGCGGATGCATATTCAGCCGTCCGGTCAGCAGGTATGCCGTGTCATACCCCCACTGTACGCCCTCCTCGCGCAGCTTGTCCATATGCTTCTCGAGGAAACGCAGAACCGGCGCCAGCTGGTACTTCGGGTTCTTCAAAAAGCCCATCAGCTGTTCCATCATGCAGTTGCCCGCGCCGCGTCCCATGCCGTTCATCGTCGCGTCCAGCACGCTCACACCGACTGAGCACGCCTCAATGGTATTGGCAAACGCCAGCATCTGGTTGTTATGCGCATGAATGCCGACCTTTTTGCCGTATTTCTCCATTTTCTCCAGATACATTTCCGCCAGTTCACGGATTTCCTCCGGATACAGCGAGCCATAGCTGTCTACCAGATAAACCGTTTCTGCCGGGCTTTGCCCCACCATCTCGAGCGCAGCCTCGATATCCTCCTTGCGTGCCTTGGAGATCGCCATAATATTGCAGGTCGTCTCATAGCCCATCTTTGCACAGTGCTCGATCAGATCAATTGCAGCCGGCATGGTGTTGATATAGGTCGCGACGCGAATTAGATCCAGCGGGCTGTTGCTGCGCTCGATAATGTCATCATAATTCGTCCGTCCAACGTCCGCCATCGCGGCGAGCTTGAGATCGGTGTTGTTGTCACCGACGATTTCATAGATGTCCGCATCCTTGCAGAATTTCCACTTGCCGAAGGCCGATGGATCAAACAGCTCGGCCGATGCCTTGTAGCCGAACTCCATATAGTCCACGCCCGCCACAAGATTGGTATGATACAGGTCTCGTACAAATTCGTCCGTAAAATAAAAATTATTACACAGTCCGCCGTCCCGAATGGTCGCATCCAGCACCTGGATGTCCTTGCGAAATGTCATCAGATTGCCCCTTTGTGGTGCCATTGCGCACAGCTCCTTTCGTCGCTTTAAATTCTTTAACAATTTAAAGCAAAAGATCATTTGTTTTAAAAACAGCCTCCTGCACAGGCAGGAGGCTGTACAATATTTCCCGTTATGCGGTTATGCGAGCGCTTACTTCGTCATGGAAGCGACCTCAGCCGCGAAGTCGTTCTGTTTCTTTTCGATGCCCTCTCCCTTTTCGTAGCGGACATACTTTGCGAGCTTGATGGAGCCGCCCAGTTCCTTTGCGACAGCAGCGATGTGCTTCTCGACAGAAACCTTGTTCTCCTTGACAAATGCCTGCTGCAGGAGGCAGTTCTCCTCATAGTACTTGCCGATACGACCCATAACCATCTTCTCGATTATGTTCTGCGGCTTCGGCTTTGCAGCGGTCTTGTTCTCCTCCATAGCCTGTACGAGCAGGATTTCCTTCTCCTTGTCCAGCGTAGCCTGGTCTACATCAGACTTGTCCATGAACAGTGGACGCATTGCAGCTGCCTGCATGCCGATATCCTTCGCCAGCTCTGCGACAGTCGGATTGCCCTTCAGCTCGTCCGAAACGTCGAGCGCAACCAGTACGCCGATGACGCCGCCCATATGGGTGTAGCCAACGTTCACTGTGCTGTCGTCAAAACGCGCAAAGCTGCGAATCTGAAGGTTCTCGCCGATGGTCAGAACCTTCTCCTGCAGCGCGCCCTCCACCGTGACGTCGCCCATCTTGCAAGCCTTCAGCGCGTCGATGTCCGCCGGGTTCTCCTTGATTACAACCTTTGCAACATCCGATGCAAACTTCTGGAAATCTGCGTTCTTTGCAACGAAGTCGGTCTCCGAGTTGATCTCAACGATTGCAGCAGCGCCGCACGCGTCGCATACCTCAATGCAAACAATACCGTCTGCGGCAATACGGCTGGCTTTCTTTGCGGCCTTAGCCAGACCCTTTTCACGCAAAATTTCAATTGCCTTATCAAAATCACCGTCAGCCTCGGTCAGCGCCTTCTTACAATCCATCATGCCAACGTTGGTCTGCTCACGCAGTGCCTTTACGTCCTTTGCAGTAAATGCCATAGTATCCTCCCTGTTTTTAAAGTGAAAGTGATGAAGACAGCCCGCCCGATATACGTGGCGGGCTGTCGTTATTCCATTATTCAGCGGTCTTTTCAGCGGTCTTATCTTCTACTTCTTCAGATGCGAGCTGCTCACCCTGCTTGCCTTCCAGTACGGCATTTGCCATGGTGGAAGAGATCAGCTTGATCGCGCGAATTGCGTCATCGTTGCCCGGAATGACATAATCGACCTCATCCGGATCACAGTTGGTATCAACAATTGCAACAACCGGAATCTTCAGCTTGCGAGCCTCAGCGATTGCATTCTTCTCCTTGCGTGGATCGACAACAAACAATGCACCCGGCAGCTTCTTCATATCCTTGACGCCGCCCAAGTACTTCTCGAGCTTTGCGATCTCAAGCTGCAGCTTGATGACTTCCTTCTTCGGGAGCAGATCGAACGTGCCGTCCTCCTGCATCTTCTTCAGCTGGTTCAGGCGAGCGATACGGGTGCGCATCGTAGAGAAGTTGGTCAGCATACCACCCAGCCATCTTGCGTTGACGTAAAACATACCTGCGCGCTCCGCTTCCTCACGGATTGCATCCTGTGCCTGCTTCTTGGTGCCGACAAACAGAATGGACTGACCGGCAGCAGCGGTATCACGAACGAAGAAATAAGCCTCCTCCAGCTTTTTAACGGTCTTCTGCAGGTCGATGATGTAGATACCGTTTCTCTCAGTGAAAATGTACTGTGCCATTTTCGGGTTCCATCTTCTGGTCTGATGACCGAAGTGCACGCCTGCTTCCAGCAGCTGCTTCATAGAAATGACTGACATAAAAATGTCCTCCTTAGTTTTTTCCTCCACGCCGTTCTATTTCGGCGGCAACCCAGAACGGGCACCGTGCCGCGTCTCCCGGCGTGTGTGTATTTTCATACTCGAATATTCTACCACATCATTTCGCGTTGCGCAAGCAAATTTTTCATTTTTGTTGAGGTTACGCCTGTCACTGTCATGGTTCAGGCTGCGATGGACAGTTATACGGACAAAAGCTCGTCAATATGATATCGTCTCCGATGCGGCGAATCGCCTCCCATGGAATGACAAAGTCCTCTTTTTTGCCAAACAGCTTGCCCTTTGCGCGCCCTGGAACGATGACAGCAACCAGCCTTCCTGTGCACGTATCAATTTCCACATCGTTAACATATCCCAATCGGGTTCCGTCGTGAATACAAATGACCTCCTTGCAGCGCAAATCGATAATGCGGCTGCGATTGGGGCACGGACGTTTCTGCCGTTCAAATGTCATTCGGTTCCCTCCTCCGCCTGATTGAGTAAATCGCACCAAAACGCTTCCGTCGACAGCCTTCCGTCTCGATTGCATCGTTTGATGCATTTGAGGCAGTCCGGGTCGCGCGCGATACGCGCAATCCCCTCCTCGCAGCTGAGTGATACGGCAAAGCCGCTCTCCTCTACCAGCATATCCGTCTCATCCGAACGCGCGCCATACGGATAGGTATAGCAGGTCGGCATCTCTATATCCAGTGATGCAAACAGTTTTTGCGCCTGCCGCGTGTCGTTTAAAAATTTCGTGCGGTATGCCGACGCATTCTCGCCGCTCATGCGCAGGCAGCCACGTCGCGGCTTCAGCTCATGGAAATCATATGAGTGGTTCTGCATCTCCATGACACCGGAATCCGCCATCTCCTTCAGCTCTGCGCCCGTGCAGTACGACCACGCCTCATGCTCCACCGGATCATCTGTCTGTGAAAACTGTTCAATCAACGTGCCGACCGGCGAGAGCACCGCGCGCATGCCGTACTTTTGCAGCAGTGGATAGGCGTTGCAGTAATTATTATAGTAGCCGTCGTCAAAGGTGAGCACGACTGGTTTTCCCGGCAGCGCCGTGCCAGATGCGACATATGCCTGTAAATCATCCAACGTCACCGTCGTGTAGCCGCGCTGCTGCAAATACTGTAAATCGTGCTCCAGCATAGAGGGTGAGATGACATATTCACCGGGAGAATCGCCCTCATCTGTGACGCTGTGATACATCGCCACCGGCACACAGATGACCGCGTCCGCCTGCGCCGCCTGCCGTGCCGAAGCATTTGCCAAGCCGAACGACGCACCGGAAAGCAGCAGGCATAGAACCAGAAGCGTTTCCCACCTGTGCCATACCCTCATGGGCTTTCCTCCTTGTAAGAGAAGCGGCGCGTGTGCTCCCCGTCCTCTGCGCGGATGGTTTCACTCTGATGCTGGGCAAGAAGCTGCATGAGCGGGTACAAATTGACCCAGATTTCATTGTCTGATTCAAACTGGCTTTCGTCAAAAATCAGCTCCAGCCCAATATGCAAATGCGGCGTGACGATGTTGCTGACATTTTCCGTCGCAGAATAGCCGGTGCGTCCCATGTAGCCGATCACCTCACCTGCAAGCACATGCTGTCCCTCCGCAAGATTTGCAGCATAGGGCCGATCCTGCCGTAAATGTGCATAATACCAATATCGTTTGCCATCATCCGTCCGGATGCCGATGCGCCAGCCGCCGTATTGATTCCAGCCGAGCATCTGCACGGTGCCGGATTCCACGGCGACAATGGGCGTACCGGTCAGTCCCATCATATCATGCCCCAAATGCCGCCGTTTATATCCATAGCTGCGCGACGCGCCAAAATCATCTGAATCGCTGTAGGAAAAACCGGCTGCAATCGGGCTGAACGCGCGCAGGCCATACCGCTGCTCCCAAACCGTATTCCCTTCGTTCTCCCGCTGCTGCGCAAAATCACCCAGCAAACCGTCCAGCACCGCGCCATAGGCTTCACGATAATAAGAAAAGTATTTTCCCTCCTCCGTATCGCCGCGCTCGATGGCCTGTGCGGTCTGCTGCAAATGCTGCGGACGATATTGAGACCAATCTCCGCCGTATCGGCAGGCCAGTACAGCCAGTATATCCACCCAATCTACCGTGCCCTCCGACCGAATATCCGCCTGCATCGCTTGCGACAGCGCGTCATACGGCACATCAAATTCCACGTAGCGGATAAACGCATCGTCGGATGCCGCTGTCTGGTAAGCTACGCCTCGATGCACCGCACAAAGGAGCGTCAGCACGACAAGCGCGGCAAGCACCGGCCACTTTTTCCGCCACATGGCGCGCACTACGGCTGACGGAATGGTACGCCGAAAAAGTCCGCGACCGAAACCGACAGATTGCGCGCAATATCACGGATATTGCCGCGGATCCAATTCGCATCATCCGGATTGTCATGGTAGGCAACCTCGACAAGCACGCTGGGTGCGATTGTGCGGCGCAGCTCCGCCAAGCGCGTCGTCGGTATGACGTCCACAAGCTGCGGCGTCGGAGAAATCAGGCCAAAATTATTCGCGATAATATCCGCGGCACGCTGTCCCTGCGCACTGCCGGTGTAATAATACACATCTGTACCGCGCAGCTGCCCGGTCAGCTCTTCTGGCGCTGCATTGGAATGAATCGCCAGATGCAGGTCGACATTTGCCGCATTGGATTTCTGTGCGCTGGTCAGTGCAGTATCCTCCGTCGAGTTGCGCACAACCGAAATGCCCGACGCTTCTAAATACGGTATCATGGCATCCGTAATCAGATTCATATAGTATTCTTCATTGCCGATGCCGTCATAAAACGGATTAAATTCCTGGGTAGAAGGACTGAGAAAAACAGTAGGCATAGTCTCGCTTCCTCCGCGTCAAAATTCAGCTGCTGTGCGCTTCTCCGCTGCACGCAGCAGTTATCTATATGCCCGCCGCCGCAAAATTATCCATGCGCAGCGGTATAAAAAAGACGGAAGCCGGAGACGCACCCCGGCTTCGATTTCCATTTGACCGAAATGCTTAGCCGCACGAATCCGGGTCGCATTCACAGCTGCAGCCCTGTTGGTCGGCATGGCAGCCATTATCCGCGCTGTCACGGCGCGACGGGAAAAATTCGTCGACTGGGAATTCAAAACGCTCAAACATATCGCAGGGATCCTCCGGATCTTGCCTTGCGCTGCAATTGCATTCCTTTGCCGGCATGCAGACGTCATATGCCGGCATAAGCAGCTGGATATCGCGTTCCAGACGGATGATCGAAAACTGACCCAACGTGACAAACAGCTTCTTTACATTGTTGTCGAGCACGATGTCGTCGCCAAACATGCATCCGATGCACTCCGGCACCTCATTGACCTCGCCGCAGCATCCGCATCGGCACTGCGGCTCGACGATTTTTGCAGACAAAATCAGCGGGTCAAGTGTTTCTGTTTGTGCCGTCATTCTTGTCCGCCCTTGGCGGGATCAATGCCCTCCTGCGCCGCAGCTCATGCTGTACCTGCTCAAATTGCTCCGGCGTCACGATCGCCCACTCTGGCCGGTTATGCGAGAAATATTCCTCTTCCGGCAACGGCGCAACCGTGCCTTCCAGATAATCCGTCACCTGCGTGCGATGATTGACCAGCACGCCGCTGTAGATCGGATTGCGCAGACATCGCCGCACACCGCGCGACTCCCAGCATTTTTTCAGCTTGGTTGGACGATGCAGACAGTTCAGCTCACGCGCAATCGCCGCGCTTCCCCAGCCGTCCAAATACATTTGATAAATCAGCCGTACGGTGCACGCCTCCTCCGCGTTGATGCGAAGCGTATAGTTGTCAACGCGGTCATAGCCGAACAGCATCGGGGGCACGCGCCCCTTTTTCGCATTGAGCGTCTTACCAAATCGAATGCGGCGCGACAGATTTGCGCTCTCCTCCTGTGCAAGCGAGGCAAAAACTGTCAAAACGAACTCCGAATCCCCCAAATTCTGCTGCCCTGCGGACAAAAACCGCACGGTCACGCCGCATTTTTTGAGTGTGCGCAGCGCTTGCAGGCAATCTACCGTATTGCGCGCGAAGCGCGAGATGTCTTTGACCGCAAGCAACTCGAATCTGCCGTTTTGCGCGTCCTTCAGCATGTGATGGAATTGCGTGCGATTCTTCAGCTGCCGGCCAGAAACGCCTTCGTCTGCATAGACAGATACCAGCTTCATCCCCTCCCGCTGCGCATACTGTGCAAAAAACTCCTTCTGGTTGGCCAAGCTGTCCAGCTGCGATTCCTTTTTGGTTGAAACCCGGCAATAGGCTGCCATCTGGACGCAGTCGTTTGCCTTAGAATCAGACATATACCATTCCTCCCTGACGGAATACTATGCAAAATTGGGTTGCGTTTTTCCATCAAACCGCCTACAATTATACACAGAATAAAAGGGGGAGGAATCCGTATGCGCAACACCACGCTCTGTTATATTGAGCAAAATGGCAGCTATTTGATGCTGCACCGAACCAAAAAGCAGCATGATCAGAGTCATGACAAATGGCTTGGCATAGGCGGAAAATTTGAGGATAAGGAAAGTCCCGAGGAATGCATGATACGGGAAACGCTGGAGGAAACCGGTCTGACGCTGACGCGCTACCGCTATCGCGGCATCGTAACCTTTGTCTCCGATATTTGGGAGACGGAATTCATGCATTTGTTTACCGCAGACGGCTTTTCAGGTACGCTTTCGTCGTGTAATGAGGGAGAACTGGAATGGATTCCCCGTGAAAAGCTGCTCGCTTTGCCGATGTGGGAGGGCGACCGCATTTTTCTAAAGCTTTTGTTTGACGACAAGCAGCCATTTTTCTCGCTCAAGCTCGACTATAAGGGCGACCATTTACGCGCTGCTGCACTCGATGGGAAGCCGCTTGCTCTGTAAATGCCTGCGGCACACAGTTCAACCACTGCCTCCGGCTTGTTTGTCTGCTCGATCGTCTGCGGATCAGGTCCGCCGGATTGCGAGGAAAAGATACGAGCGGTTCCTTCACTGCCGTACAAAATGGCGCGTTTATCAAAGCAGGCCAAGCCGCAGATATCCTGCATACGCCCGCAGCCCGCGCTGACCTCAGCAAAGATTTTGTAAAAATACCGCGCATCTACGCTGTAAAAGCCGCGGTTAAAGTCTACCGGCTGCACATCGATATTTACCCACAGCAGCTCCGCACGGCGCGGCTTCACTGTTGTGGAGCAATCCAACAGCTCCTGCGAGCATTTGGTGAGATAAACGCGCAGATCACGGATGCACTCCTTGGATCGGCAGGAATCAAATACCTTGCGGATGTGCGCGCACACAGCCTCCCGTATTGGGCTATTGCCGCTGATTGGGCCGGGCATGGGTCTTTCACTCATTGCAATCTCCTCCATTGATAATTCTGGTTGCATTGTATGCCGCTGCACCCGAAAGGTGATTGCATCCATCACATGAAACGGAGATGATCGTTATTACCGTACAACAATATCAGTGTATCACCGGCCCGCTTCGCCGTCATCCTGCGCTGCTGCGCGGCATGATGCTCGTCAACCGATTAATGACGGTGAGCATTTATGCCGCCTATCCCCTGCTGCTGGTCTGCCTGCTGCTTCGACGTGATCCGCGTTTCTGGCATGTTTTACTTGTGCCCGGCATTTCGTTCATATTGCTCAGTTTGCTGCGCGACCACATCAACGCGCCCAGGCCCTATGAGAAGCTGAACATCACGCCGCTCATCCATAAGGATACAAAGGGGCATTCCTTTCCCAGCCGCCATGTCTTTTCTGCGGCTGTCATATCCACCGCATTTCTCTATTGCGGCTGTATGCTCGGCGCAATCTTTCTGGTGTTTTCCTTACTGCTCGCTTTCATACGGGTATTGGGCGGCGTGCATTTTCCGCGTGATGTTCTCGCCGGTCTTCTCATGGGGCTTGGCTCCGGCGTCGTCGGCTTCGTATTTTTTTGATTTCGCGGCAGTTGCAACCAGCGCATCATTCCCCTGCGCACAACGCACGAACAAGCTGCGGCCGACAATGCCGCTCCTTTATCTGCTTCCGTTTTTTACCTGCGCTCAATTTTTTGTATAGTATACATCTTGAAAACAACGACTGATTTCCTTATAATAAAAAAGAATTTTTCTGTTGTTGGGATTTGTTACAATGAACGGGAGCGAAGAAATAAATGAACATAGGGTTTGATAACAATAAATATTTGGCGATGCAGTCCGAGCATATCAAAGAGCGGATTTTGCAGTTCGATAATAAGCTGTATCTGGAATTTGGCGGCAAGCTGTTTGACGATTACCATGCCTCTCGCGTACTCCCCGGTTTCCAGCCCGATTCCAAGCTGCAAATGCTTTTACAACTGAAGGATCAGGTGGAAATCGTTGTTGTCATCAATGCGGAGGATATCGTAAACAACAAAGTGCGCGGGGATTATGGCATTACCTATGACCTCGACGTTTTGCGCTTGATTGATGCGTTTCAAGAGCGCGGCTTATTTGTCGGAAGCGTATGCCTGACGAAGTACACTGCTGAGAGTGAAGTGGAGAACTTTGAGAACAAGCTAAACAGCTTGAAAATTAAGACATTCCGACATTATAAAATTCCCGGTTATCCAAATGATGTCAAGACAATTATCAGTTCAGAGGGATATGGCAAGAACGATTATATTGAGACAGAGCGTCCACTTGTGGTCATCACGGCGCCGGGGCCGGGCAGCGGAAAAATGGCGACCTGTCTTTCGCAGCTTTATCACGAATATAAGCGTGGAGTTCATGCCGGATATGCGAAATTTGAAACATTCCCTATTTGGAATATTCCGCTCAAGCATCCGGTGAACCTTGCTTATGAGGCGGCAACAGCAGATCTCAATGATATCAATATGATTGATCCGTTTCATCTGGAGGCCTATGGTGAGGGCGCGGTAAACTATAATCGGGATATTGAAATCTTTCCGGTTGTCAATGCCATGTTTGAACTGATTGCCGGAGAAAGTCCCTATAAATCCCCCACAGATATGGGCGTCAATATGGCGGGCAACTGTATTATAGATGACAATGTGTGCCGCAGAGCCGCGAATATGGAAATCATTCGGCGATATTATAAGTGCCTTTGTGAACAGAAAACCGAGGGAATCACAAAGGATGATCAGCGCAAGTTGGAGTCGCTGATGAATCAGGCCGGACTCAACCAGCATTATCGAAAGGTTGTTGACAAGGCAAAGGAACGCTCGGAGCAAACCGATAATCAGCCTGCCGCAGCGATTGAGCTTGCGGATGGGACGATTATCACTGGAAAAACCGGCCATCTGCTGGGCGCTGTGTCCGCCGCGCTGCTCAACGCACTGAAAACGCTGGCAAATATTGACCCGGATATTGATTTGGTTTCTGCCAAGGCGATCGAGCCAATTCAGACATTGAAAACACAGTATCTGGGCGGGCGCAATCCAAGGCTGCATACGGATGAAAGCCTGATCGCTCTTTCCATTTCCGCTTCTGAGAGCGAGGAGGCCGCAATGGCGCTAAAGCAGATTCCCAAGCTGCAGGGCTGTGATGTACACTCGACTGTCATTTTGTCACCCGCTGATACCGGAACAATGCAGCGATTGGGTATGTATCTTACCTGCGATCCGGTCTATGAGGAAGAAAACCGAAAATATCACAAATTCTGATTGATTCTATTGCATATGACATCCGTTCCGGCCGGCGTTATGCTGTAGACACGGCGGTATCGGTCAGAGCCGCTGATGCCTTCATAATACTTTGCTCTAGAGGATAAATCAAACCTTGACTAAACGCAAAAAAAGCAAGTCGTTCAATAGATGAAAACACTCTATTAGAATCGGCTTGCTCTTTGTTTTAATTTGACAAGACGAAATACATTCACGAGTTTTTGGTCAGACAATTTTGACCTAGATAGTACAAGTGGCAGACATCAGCAACATGGAAGACATCCAGAGTCTGTTTAAGGAGACCATCGGCGAATTTATGGAGAAAGGGATTTGACCGGCAACTCAGGAAGGTAACCAAGTCCAAATCCGTATTCCCTACAGATGACAGCTTGCTGAAAATGCTGTATCTGCCTATGATAGATATCACTACCCTAATAGGCTCGTTTCTTTCGGAAAGTAGATTGAAGATTAAGAAAAGAAGAAAATGAATGTAGAAAATGAAAAATGTGTGATTATAGTTGATGAAAAATTACCGATCGGCATTATCGTGAATACGGCTGCTATTCTTGGTATTGCTATGGGAATGAAAATGCCAGACGTTGTCGGAAATAATGTGCCTGATTTAGAAGGAAACTTCCATATAGGTATCGTGTGAGCAGAAGCAACGATTGCCGGAGCCTCTGTCCAGAGTGTTGATAGACTTTGAGATGTTCATCGGACAAAATTAAGGCGGTTTTTTCGGTTCAATAAATATATCCAAGATGGAAAAAAGATGAATCCTTCCTGGATCAATAAAATAGAAACACTTGACGTATCGGAGAAGGGATAAGATGATGAATAAATACAAATTTTACGGCTGGCAAACTGCAGATATGCCGGCCGTGTCAGAGGAATATAAAAATATTAAAAATCCTCGGCACCTGTATGATCTGCTTTCAAAGATATGGTGCCGGGAAACCTGCGCACCGCGCATGAGAGAAAATTGGACGGAGGATCACCGCACTCTGGGACAATGTTCAATCACGGCATTTCTGGCGCAGGATATTTTCGGCGGAGATGTGTATGGGATTTTGAGGCCGGGCGGAAATTATCATTGCTACAATGTGGTCGGAGACTGTGTGTTCGATCTGACCAGCGAACAGTTTGGTGAAGAGATTCTTTCCTATGAAGACAACCCGAAGCAATCCCGTGAGGTTCATTTTGCCAAAGAAGAGAAACGGCTTCGCTATGAGTATCTGAAAGAGAAACTGAAGGCAAGAAGGAACGCCTGACGGGAAAACTTCCGGCGGGAAGATGAATCAGGCGATAGGATACACCCATTGATGCCGTGTATGGAATATCGTAACATCTACATCATCCAAAGCCGCGATGGAACGCCCGTTCATTCAAATTATTATACGATCATCCCTGATCGTCCCATTTTCAACTGCAAGCGCATTCATTAAAATCGGTCCCGGCCTATTCTCTATCAACTCATCCGCATATTTGCATACCTCTGCGGAAATTCCGGCACTTGCGGGCTTGTAAAACAGCGTTGGCGTGTGATCTACCGCATAATGCATGACGCCATCAACCATGTAAGTCGGTTCTTCCAATGTGGTCGGAATGCTTGTTTCAATTGCGCCATTCCTATCGCAGCTGATGTCGATAATCAGAGAATTCTTCCGCATTCTCTTCAAATCATCGCGATAAATAATATGGTCTTTTCTATGTGTATCCCAAAGCAGGGCATTCACAATTACATCATATTGCCCAATTTCCTTCCTAAACAGCTTTTCCATCCTGCGGTTATATACCGTGATGTGAGCCCCCAGACAAGTCAGAATGCGCATGGCACCACGTGCGACATTTCCCCTGCCAATCAGGGCTACATTGGTATTGTACGGCATTTCTCCATAGCACTGAAAAGCGTGCATAATGGCCGCTTCTCCTGCCATTTCATTGTTTCGATAGAAGCAATGCCGCCCTTCACAGAACATATCCTCCCATGTATAAGCCGTTAGCCTTCCGGCTAAAACCTTATCTGTCGTATCCCTGTTCTGCACAAGATGAATCCATCCGAAAATAGTCTGGTTTTTTAACTGCCCCAAATATTTCGCATCTCCAATTTTGGGGTCGCACACAATATCACAGGCAAGAACCTGCTCCCGCATGGCAATCTGTGCCCCGTGAAGCTCATAATCCGTATCTGAATAACCTAGAACATTTCCATACCCC
The DNA here is from genome assembly GCA_964513445.1 of uncultured Butyricicoccus sp. Lineage (GTDB taxonomy): Bacteria > Bacillota > Clostridia > Oscillospirales > Butyricicoccaceae > Butyricicoccus_A. Next base: position 53,121 of record CAZEMM010000005.1, read on the forward strand.
TTTTCCAGGAACAACATATCTGCATGCTTTATATTTGCAACATCGTCTGGAACCAATGCTCTGCGATTCTCATTTTCCTTATCACTGATTGGAAAGCCTATTGTTTTCATCTTTTCATTACCTCCAATTCTTTTACAATGCTTATACAATGCTTACATAAATCAAGGTGGTTTCCCTCCCGTATTTGCTGCTTAAGTAATATCATGATCGCAGGCTTATTTCCTCAAAAACAAAGGCAGGCTGAAAACTGCTTCGACCTGCAATTCTCAGCCTGTCCTTATTAGTGACATCGTTTGAAGAGAACGAAGTTTTGATGAGAGACCTCTTAGCAGAGAACTGTTCCGGCATCTCCAGAATGATAGCAGATGATACTGTCCTGTGGAAGAAGCGCGCTTCTAAATCCAGTAAGGTAGGATTATAGATTAGTATGCTCCATCCATTTCGGGATTAACAGGTGCGGGAGCGGGAGGCTCCGGCTTATCAGATACCAGCGCTTCCGTTGTCAATGCCATAGCAGAAATGGAAACGGCGTTCTCCAGTGCACAGCGAGTCACCTTTGCGGGATCAATAATTCCGCAGGCAACCATGTCGCAGAATTTCTCTTTATATGCATCATAGCCGTAGCCGAGCTTCTCGGAGGCTTTGACCTTTTCTAAAATCACAGAACCATCCGTACCGGCATTGGCTGCAATCTGACGAATAGGAGCTTCCAAAGCCTTGACAACAATTTGGATGCCGGTCTTTTCATCACCCTCCGCCGTTTTCAGCAGAGCTTCTACTGCGGGGATCACATTCACATAAATCGTACCGCCGCCGGCCACGATGCCTTCCT
>CAZEMM010000006.1:0-51532 GCA_964513445.1 uncultured Butyricicoccus sp.
GTCGGAATTGGGGTCGTCCGCCGGATGCTGTACGGGACAGAAGTCATAGATATCCACTTCCTTCGGCACAACGACAATGCCGCCCGGATGCTGTCCGGTCGTCCGCTTGATGCCGGTGCAGCCCTGTGTCAGGCGGTTTTCCTCCGCGCGTCCAACCTGCAACCCGCGTTCATCCATATACCGCTTGACGTAGCCGTATGCGGTCTTTTCCGCGACCGTGCCAATCGTGCCCGCGCGGAACACATGGTCGTGCCCGAACAGCTCTCCGGTATACCAGTGAATCCTTGGCTGGTACTCGCCGGAAAAGTTCAGATCGATATCCGGCACCTTGTCGCCGTTAAAGCCCAAAAACGTTTCAAACGGGATGGAAAAGCCCTCGCGGCGCAGCGTCGCGCCGCAGCGCGGACACACCTTTTCCGGCAAGTCCACGCCGCAGCCATAGCCCTCGTTCTCGTGCCATTCGATATAGTGGCACGCGGGGCACAAATAATGCGGCGCAAGCGAATTGACCTCGGTGATATCCGACATAAACGCGACCAGCGACGAGCCGACCGAGCCGCGTGAGCCGACCAGATAGCCGTCCGCGCGCGACTTCGCCACGAGCTTTTGCGCGATCATATACATCACGTCATATCCGTTGCCGATGATCGAGCTAAGCTCGCGCTCCAATCGGGCCTTGACCTTCTCCGGCAGCGGGTCGCCATACATGCGCTTGGCCTTCTCATAGCACATGTTTTCCAAATCCTCCGCGGAGTTTTCCATCTTTGGCGGATAGTTTTCGCGCGGAACCGGCCGCAGCGTATCGCACCAATCCGCGATTTTATTGGTATTGGTGACGACGACCTCCATCGCGCGATCCGCTCCGAGATAGGAAAATTCCTCCAGCATTTCATCCGTCGTCTTGAGATACAGCGGTGCCTGGTTATCCGCGTCCTTAAAGCCCATGCCAGCCATCAGAATGCGGCGGAATGCCTCGTCCTCCGGCTCGAGAAAATGCACATCTCCGGTGGCCACGCACGGCTTGCCCAGCCGATCGGCCAGCGCGAGAATGCGGCGGTTATAATCGCGCAAATCCTCCTCATTGCGCGCTGAGCCGTTGGCAATCAAAAAGCGGTTGTTCGCGATGGGCTGAATCTCCAGGTAATCATAAAAATCCGCGATGCGCAGCAGCTCTTCCTCCGAAGCACCATGCAGCATTTCGGAAAACAGCTCACCCGCCTCACAGGCAGAACCGAAGAGCAGGCCCTCCCGATGGCGAATCAGCTCGCTGCGCGGCATGATGGGCTTTTTATTAAAGTATTTCAGATGCGACAGGGAAATCAGCTTATAGAGATTTTTCAGTCCCACCTGATTTTTCGCCAAAATAATAAAGTGATAGCGGCGTAGATTTTTCAGGCTGCCGCTCTTCGCCTTGATACGGGCAAGCAGCGGGTTGATGTCGGAGATTTTTTCCGCGTGCAGCTCGTCGCGCAGCTTGTCCAGCAGCTTAATGAAAATGCGGCCCAGTACGGCGGCGTCCTCGCTCGCGCGATGATGATCGAACGGGCCAACGCCCAGAGCCTTTGCCATCGAATCCAGCTTATGACGCGACATATCCGGAAACAGGATGCGGCTCATCTCGACCGTATCAATCGACGTAAAGTCGCGCGTGATGCCGAGCCGCTCGCAGCCCTTGCGGATAAATGCCATATCAAAGCCCGCATTATGCGCAACCAGCGGTAGATCGCCGGCAAAGGCCAAAAGCTCCGGCAGCGCCTGTGCAAGATCGGGCGCGTGCGCAACCGTTTCGTCCGAAATGCCGGTCAACTGCGTGATGTTCGCGGGAATCGGCTTGTGCGGATTGACATAGGTCTGAAACTGCTCCAACACCTCGCCGCCGCGCACCTTGACCGCCGCGATCTCCGTGATCTCCTCAAACTCCGGCTTGAGCCCCGTCGTTTCCGTGTCAAAGCACACGAAGGTTTCGCTCAGCGGCGCGTCATAGTCGCCCTTGACCACCGAAACGCCGCCGGAATCGTTGACATAATACGCCTCGACACCATAGAGCACCTTGAGGTCGATGCCGTTTCGCTCGATGGCGTGCATCGCATCCGGAAACGCCTGCGCGACGCCGTGATCGGTGACGGCGATCGCCATGTGCCCCCATGACTTGGCGCGCTTCATCAGCTCCTTTATCGGCGTAACCCCGTCCATCGTGGACATATTGGTATGCAGATGCAGCTCCACGCGCTTGTTCTCCGCCGTGTCCTGCCGCATTTTGCGCTCACTTTTTAGAATGCCGGTCGGCTCGAGAATGGTCTCCTTTTCATAGGTATCATAGCTGACCTTGCCCTGAATGGTCAAATACATGCCGGTCTTGATGACGTCGGTCAGCTCCTGCGCCTTTTCCTTGTCCATAAATTTGCTCACGCGCATGGAGCCATGCCAATCGGTCACATCAAAGCCGACCTTGACCCACTCCCGACCAGTGTTCTTGCTCTTGATCTCGCGGTGCTCGATAAAAAACACCTCGCCGCGAATCGTCGCGCTGTCCACCGACGTGAGCGCATCGCGGATGGACACGACTGGCTGGTCAAACAGCTTTCCATACAGCAGGCCGTCCGTCCGGCGCGCCTGAAATGTCCTGCGCGCAGGGCGTCTCGCGGCCCCCTCGGCTGCACGCGTCTTCTTTGGCGACCTGTCCTCTGCTGCGGCAGTCGGCGCGCTGCGCATTACCTTTTTCAGCTGCTCCGTCCGGTTGCGCTCCGCCGTTCGTTCCACACTGCGCTGCACATCCGCAGCCGGCTCGGTGGTCGTCACGCGGCAGGTAATGCCCGTCTCCGTGCGAATCATCTCGGGCATCTGCCGCAAATCGGTGGACAAATATGCCAGACCGGTAGGCAGCATCTCGACAGTCAGCTCGTCCTCGTTCAGTTCCCACCGACTGTCCGCCAGATAGCCCTGCGCCGACGGGTGGCGCAACGCCAGATACTCGCGCAGGCTCTGAATGTACGGCTGTGTCAGCTTCTGCATCTCATAGCGCGGCGCAATGCGCACACGTGACAAACCGTAGCTGCTGCAAATGCCCTTTTCTATCTCTAACAGCACGTTGCGCGGCACAATTTCGTCAAAATGCACCCTGCAAAGCACCGCCATATTGTCATGACTGACCGCAACAGAGCATACCTCCCCACCGGAAAGATATGCTCCATACGCATCATTTTGATAACGTTCAAACAGGTTTCCCAGCGTCGTCAAGGGTTATCTGCGCTCCTTTACCAATGTGTCGATTTCCTTCATCAATTCATCTACCAGCTGCTCCTGCGGCACCTTACGGAGAATCTCTCCCTTGCGGAAAATCAAGCCCTCGCCATCGCCGCCCGCAATGCCGATATCCGCCTCGCGCGCCTCGCCCGGCCCATTGACAGCACAGCCCATAACGGCAACCTTGAGCTTAGCGTCCATACCGGACACGCGCCGCTCCACCTCATTTGCAATGTCAATGAGATTGATCTTCGTGCGTCCGCAGGTCGGACAGGACACGATATTGACGCCCGTGTCATTTAAGCCGACTGCCTTCAAAATCGCATAGGCCGCCGTGATCTCATGCACCGGATCCGCTGTGAGCGAAACGCGGATGGTATCACCGATGCCCAATGCAAGCAGGCCGCCGATGCCCGCCGCAGACTTGATCGTTCCCATGTATTCGGTGCCTGCCTCTGTGACGCCGAGATGCAGCGGATACTCCGTCCGCTCATGCATCAGCTGATAGGCGCGCATCGTCACGGGCACACTGGATGATTTGAGTGAGATGCAAATATCGTCAAAATCATAGCGATTGAGCAGCGATACATGATACAGCGCGCTCTCGACCATCGCCTCCGGTGTGGGCGAGCCGTATTTTTTCAATATGTCCTTTTCAATTGAACCGGAATTGACACCGATGCGAATTGGGATACAGCGCGCGGCGCACGCCTGTGCGACCGCTTTGACGCGATCCTCCCCGCCGATATTGCCAGGATTAATGCGAATCGCACCGACGCCCGCCTCCGCAGAGGCCAGCGCAAGCCGATAGTCAAAATGAATGTCCGCGACGACCGGAATAGGCGATTTCGCGCAGATGGTGCGCATTGCCTCTGCCGCCTGCATATCCGGCACGGTACAGCGCACGATATGGCACCCGGCCGCCGCCAGCCGCTCAATCTGCGCCAGCGTTGCCGCCGCGTCCCTCGTATCGGTATTGGTCATCGACTGCACCGCGATCGGCGCGCCCCCGCCGATCGGCACCGTGCCGACCATCAATTGCTTTTTCATAATCCTTCTCCTCGTCTTTACATAACCAACCGCATGATGTCCTGCCAGGTCACATACAGCATAAACGCCATCAGCACGGCAAAGCCGCCGAAATGCACATAACCCTCATATTTGCGCGGCACAGGCCGTCTTGCGATCAGCTCAATAAGCACGAATAGCAGTCGGCCACCGTCCAAAGCGGGCAACGGGAGCAAATTCATTACGCCAAGATTAATGGAAATAAACGCGATGAGCAGAAAGAAGTTTTCCATACTCGTTTTCGCCGTCTGTACCAGCACATCGGTCACACCGACCGGACCGGACATCTGATCGACACCCACCTTGCCGGCAATCAGATCGCCCAGACTGATCCATACCAGCCGCGCATAATCCACCGACAAATACACCGCCTGCTGCAGCTTATCCGCAAGCCCCATCTGCTCAGTGGCAAAATTCAGCCCATAACGGCGCGTGCCATTATATTCTGCCGGATAAAGCGGAACATCCGTTAGCTCAATTTTCTCGCCGTCCCGCCGGACGACAATATCAAAGCTGATATCGTCTCCACGGCTGAGCGCAGTCGAAATATCAGACGTGCACAAAATCCGGTAGCCGTCAATACGCACAATGCGGTCACCTTCCAGCAGCATCTGCTCGCCGCGCGACGGAAAGCCATCCTCAAACGACTGGATGACCGGTACCGCCTGTTCGCTCTGCGGCAGGAACAGCACGAATACAATGAGGAAACCGACCAGAAAATTCATCAGCGCGCCTGCGGCCAGAATGAGCGCGCGCCAGCCGATGGGCGCGCCGTTCAACGTACCCGGCGCGTCGCTGTCCGCGTCCTCGCCGTCCATCACACACGCGCCGCCAAACGGCAGGATGCACAGCTTAAACTCCGTCTCGCCAAATTTATGCCGCAAAACGGCGGGTCCCATGCCGACCCAAAATTCCAGCACACGCACACCGGCTGCCTTCGCCGCCATAAAATGGCCGAACTCATGCACGATCACCAGCATGCCAAACGCCAAAATCGCAAAAAGTACCGTTAAAATGGTCAAGGAAACACCTCTTATCGAACGATGGAACAGACGACCTCTCGCGCGGCGCGGTCGCTCTCCAGCACATCCTCTACAGTGATTTCCGGCCGGAAGCGGACGGCATCCATCGCCTGCTCCACCAGCTCGGAAATGCGATAAAATGGAATGCGGTCGTGTAAAAACAGGTCGACCGCCGCCTCGTTCGCGCCGTTTAATATCGCGCCGAGATTGCCCCGCGCGGCAGCGGCGCGGCGCGCCAGCCCAAGCGCCGGGAACGCCTGCTCATCCGGCGCAAAAAACGTCAGGCTGCGGCACCGCGGCAGATCCAACGGCGTCACCTTGCACGCCCTGCGCGCAGGATACGTCAGCGCATACTGAATCGGCAGGCGCATATCCGGATTGCCCATCTGCGCGATGACCGAACCGTCCGCAAATTCAACAGCGGAATGCACGATGCTCTCGCGATGTACAACAATGTCAATCGCCTCCGGCGCGACGTCATACAGCCACATCGCCTCGATCAGCTCCATGCCTTTGTTCATCATAGTCGCGGAATCAATCGTGATCTTGGCGCCCATGCTCCAGTTCGGATGCCGCAGCGCCTGCTGCTTGGTGACATGGCGCATCTGCTCCGCGCTCATGCCGAAAAACGGCCCGCCGGATGCCGTGAGCAAAATACGGTGAATCGCATTGCCCGCCGCGCCCTGGATGCACTGGAAGATGGCAGAATGCTCGGAATCCACCGGCAGGATCGCAACGCCCTTTTCTCTCGCGCGCTGCATGACGATCTGTCCGGCGCACACCAGCGTTTCCTTATTGGCAAGTGCAATGTCCTTGCCCGCATCAATCGCGGCGAGCGTCGGCAGCAGACCGACCATGCCGACCACAGCCGTCACAATGACGTCCGCCTGCGGTAGTGTCGCCGCCTCAATTAGGCCGTCCATGCCGCTGACCACGCGGATATCGGTATCCGCCAGACGCGTTCGCAGCGTCTGCGCACACGCCGCATCGTACACGGCGACCAGCGAAACGCCCAGCGCACGCGCCTGCTGCTCCGCCCGTTCAATGTTGGTATTGACCGAGATCGCGCACACCCTCACATCAATGCAATCCAAAACATCCACTGTTTGCGTGCCGATGGATCCGGTCGAGCCTAAAATAACGATGTTTTTCATTACGATAACCCCAGCTTTGCAAACAAATGCAACAGCAGCTCCACAGCCGGCGCGACAAAAATCACGCTGTCAAAGCGGTCAAGCACACCGCCGTGTCCAGGAAAAATTTTCCCGTAATCCTTGATGCCGCTCTCGCGCTTGACGATGGAAAACGACAGGTCGCCGATCTGTCCGAGCACCGCGCCGAACAGGCCGAGCGCAACGCACAGCAGCAGCGACAGCTGCGTGCCCGCCAGCGTCTTTGCCGCAAAGCCATACAGAACGAGCAGGATGACCGCGCCCAAAACGCCGCCGATCGAGCCTTCCACCGTCTTTTTCGGTGAGATGACCGGCGCGAGCTTATGCTTGCCAAACGCCATGCCCGCAAACAGCGCGCATGTGTCCGAGCCCCACGCCGCCAGCAGCGGAATGAGGATATACGTCTTGCCGTCCGCCATGGTAAACATTCGGATGAGGCTCATCAGCAGGTACGGAATGACGATGCCGCCGAAAAACGCGCCCGCAATCTCGGTAAAGCCCAGCTTCGTGTGACAGCGAAGCAAAAAGCCGAACAGAACGACAACGCCCAGCAGCACGACCGCACGCACCCAATACCCATCATAGCTGTTGCGCGCGCTCGCCAGCGCCATGAACAGAGCGAGCAGCATCGCCGCAATTTGCAGCATGGGCATGTGCGTTTTGCGGATAGCCATTACCGCAGCGGTAAACTCCTGCGCCGCAGCAACCGAGAGCACCGTCATAAGTATCTGCGCAACGAACGGCGGGAATACAAACAATGCCAGCAAAACGACAATCGCGCCGGCAACACCAAAAATCACGCGTGTTTTCATATCGAATTATACCCCTCCGAACCGTCTTTGTCTTTTGTTAAAATCCGCAATCGCCGCATCCAGATCCTCCGTCGAGAAATCCGGCCACAGCACATCAGTAAAATAATATTCCGCATATGCGCTCTGCCACAGCAGGAAATTGGAAACGCGAATCTCCCCGCTCGGCCGAATGATAAGATCGGGGTCGGGCATATGGGCGGTGTACAGCTGCGCAGCGATGGTATCCTCCGTGATGTCCTCCGGCTGCAGCGTGCCGTCCTTGACCTGCTGCGCCAGCGCGCGCACCGCGTTTTTAATTTCATCGCGCCCACCATAATTGATACACAGGCTGGCCACCGCCGGGTCGTCCAGCGTCCGTGCCACCGCATCGCACTCGTCGATGAGCGCGCGGATATCATCCGGCAAAACAGACAGATCGCCCAAAACCTGTACAGCGACATTCTTTTCCGCCATCGTCTCTATCGCCTCACGCAGGTAGCGGCGAAACAGGTTCATCAGCGTCTGTACCTCTTCCATCGGACGCTTCCAGTTTTCCGTGGAAAACGCATAGACGGTAAAATACTTGACGCCAATATCCTTACAGTACGTCGCGATCGTGCGAAACGTCTCTGCGCCGACCTTGTGACCCGCCGTGCGCGGCAGCGCGCGCTTTTTCGCCCAGCGCCCGTTGCCGTCCATGATGACGGCAATGTGCCGCGGCACCGCGGACTGCTGTGCTTCCTCTTTTTTCAGTATATTGAACAAAGCCACCGTGCTATGCACCGACCTTTCTATCATTGTTTGACAGCGCCGCTTTTTCACCACGAAACCGCCAAAATACGCGACATGGGCGACTGTATGAGCCGCCCATTGCGTTCCTATTGTGCAGGGATCAGACCGACTTGAGCTCGTCCGACTTTGCCGCCGTCATGCCATCAATGTTTTTGATGTATTTATCCGTCAGCTTCTGCATATCCTTCTCCATGTCCTTCAGCTCATCCTCCGTCAGCTCTGATTTTTTCTTTGCTGCCTTCCATTTATCCAGCGCATCGCGGCGGATGTTGCGGATGGCGACCTTCGACGCCTCGCCCTCCTTGGAAACCTGCTTGACCAGCTCCTTACGGCGCTCCTCCGTCAGCGGCGGAAAAGCCAGACGAATGACCTTGCCGTCATTCTGCGGGTTGATGCCCAGATCGGACATCTGAATCGCCTTGGAAATCGCCTTGAGCAGCGACGCATCCCACGGCTGAATGACCAGCGTGCGCGGGTCGGGCGAGCTGATTGAGGCAACCTGAGCAATCGGGCTGGGCGTGCCGTAATAATCCACGCTGATCTTGTTGAGTACATGCGCATTGGCACGGCCTGCACGGATGCTGCCCAGCGTATCGCTCAGCACATCCAACGTCTTCTGCATTTTGGTCTCAAACGGCTTCATATCGGGTTTCATGTCAAAAAATCTCCTCTCTCGTGGCGTATTGCGATTACATATTGACCAGCGTGCCGATGTCCTCACCCATAACGGCACGGTAGATGTTTTCCGGATCCTCCAGCGCAAAGACCAGAACCGGAATGCTGTTGTCCATGGACAGGCTGGTTGCCGTGGTGTCCATAACGGCCAAGCGCTCCTTGAGTACATCCATATAGGACAGATGATCATATTTCTTTGCATCCGGGTTTTTCGCCGGGTCGGAATCATATACACCGTCTATATTCTTTGCCAGCAGGATGATATCCGCATTGATCTCCGCCGCACGCAGCGCAGCCGCGGTGTCGGTGGAAAAATACGGGTTGCCGATGCCACAGCCGAAAATGACGACGCGTCCCTTTTCCAGATGGCGGGTTGCCTTGCTGCGGATGTACGGCTCCGCAATCTGACGCATCTCAATCGCCGTCTGCACGCGCACATCGACGCCGCGCTGCTCCAGCGCGTCGGCAAGCGCGAGCGCATTGATTGTCGTCGCAAGCATGCCCATGTGGTCGGCACGCGTCCGCTCCATCCGTCCGCCGCCGTCTTTGACGCCGCGCCAGAAATTGCCGCCGCCGACAACAATGCCGAGCTCGATGCCAGCCTCTACACAGCGCTTGACTACGTCGCATACCGCGCCGATGACATCAAAGTTCAGTCCAAACTTTTTGTCGCCCGCCAGCGCCTCACCGCTGATTTTAATCAGAACACGCTTATATTTCGGTGTATCTATCATTCTTCCATCCTCCGAGTCAGTCGGGAAATGTATCCCGCTTTTTCCAAATCGCAAACCGCACATTGATTTCATACATGGTATCGATTTCATTCTATATCATACATGATTGCTGTACAGATTGCAAATGATTTCCGCCAAAAAGCTACGGAATCACAGAAGAAATACGCTTTCGGCCATGGCAGCTGCATCTGCGTGCAAAAACCGTACCGGAAAAGCTCCTCGGTGCGGTAGACCCCGCTACGCGTTGGACAGCATCAGCTTGATGCGGTTTTCCTGATTAATGCGCGACGCGCCGGGGTCGTAATCCACGCTGACAATATTGGCATTTGGATACTGCGCGCGAATTTTGCGGATCATGCCCTTGCCGGCGATATGGTTGGGCAGGCAGCCAAACGGCTGCGTCAGCACAATATTGTTGACACCCTCCTCAATCAGCTCGACCATCTCCGCCGGCAGCAGCCAGCCCTCGCCCATCTTGACGCCCGGGCTGATGATGCGCTGCGACAGCTTGCGCACCTTGTCAAATTCCATCGGCGGGCGGAAATGCCCGTCGCGCTTGATGACGCGGATCATGTCCTTCTGCTTCTCAAGCAGGAAGCGATAAACCGCCTGCATCGCCGCCGCGTTGCCCGGCAGCCTACCATACAGGTTAAAATCAATGATGCTGTTATAAATACAGTACAGGCAGAAATCCAGCAGTCCGGGCAGAACCGGCTCACAGCCCTCGCTCAACAGGAATTTTTCCAAATTGTTGTTGCCGAGCGGCGAGAACTTGACATAAATCTCACCGACGATGCCAACCTTTTTCTTCGAGCCGAAGCTCTCCAGCTTCACCTGCGCAAAGCGCTTGCAGACGAGAAAGTACAGCATTTTAACCTGCTTATAGTGAATCAGCTTATCACCGGAAAAATCGCTGGAAATCTTGCGTACCAGATCGTCGACCGCCTTGTCGCAGTCGCCCTTATTGACCTCATATGGGCGGCACTGGTTGTAGATCTGCATGATAAAATCACCCAGCAGCACGCCGTACGCCACCTGAAGCAGCGCCTTAGGCGTCAGCTTAAAGCCGGGATTCGCATCCTTTTCCAGGCCGGAGAAGTTGACTGAAATGACCGGCACATAGCCGTAGCCGCTCTTGATGAGCGCCTTGCGCAGCAGGTGGATATAGTTGGACGCACGGCAGCCGCCGCCGGTCTGCGTAATCATCAGCGCGACCTTATGCGTGTCATATTTGCCCGACTCCAACGCGTCAATCATCTGGCCGATGACGAGCAGCGCGGGATAACAGGTGTCATTGTGGACATTTTTGAGGCCGCATTCCGCAATCTGCGGTCCCTCTGTCTCCAGCACCTCCATCGTATAGCCATAATTCTTCATGATGGCGGTAATCAGCTTGAACTGTACCGGCAGCATATTCGGAATGAGAATGGTATAATCCTTTTTCATGTCCTCCGTAAACGGGACATGCGGCAACTTACGACTTTCCTGCATATGCTCTTCCCTCCTCTACTGCTGCGATCATACTGCGAATGCGGATTTTTGCCGCACCCAGATTATGGATTTCATCAATTTTCAGCTGTGTATAGATCTTGCCGCCCTCTTCGATAATCGCACGCATTTCATCCGTCGTGATGGCGTCAATGCCGCAGCCAAAGGAAACCAGCTGAATGAGCTGTGCATTCGGCTTGTTCACGACATACTCTGCCGCCGCATACATGCGCGAATGATACGTCCACTGATTGAGCACATTGACCTCCGGCATCTCGCTCATCGGCGCGACCGCGTCCTCCGATACGATGACCATGCCGTACGACTGGATCATGCGGTCAATGCCGTGGTTGATCTCCGGGTCAATGTGGTACGGACGGCCCGCCAGCACAGCGATCTCCAGGCCATGTGCATCAGCGTACTCGATGGCGCGGCGGCCCTCCGCCGCAACGTCCGCATAATATCGCTCCAGCTCGGCATAAGCGTCCTCCGCCGCCTGCTTGACCATGCGCCTGTTGATATGGCGATACTTTTTGCAGAACAGCTCACTTGCCGAATGAATAAAGTCCTTTTTGCGTCCCAGCTCATAATACGGCATCATGAAATCCACACCCTTGAGGTGGTTCATGTTGGCGATGAGCAATTCGGGATAATACGCGACGACCGGACAGTTATAACAATTGGAGGTGCGGTGCTCATCCAAATTATACGTCATGCACGGATAAAAGATCGCGTCGACACCCTTGCTGAGCAGGTTTTCGATATGTCCGTGAATGAGCTTTGCCGGATAGCAGACGGTGTCCGACGGGATGGAATTTTGTCCGAGCGCATACATTGCGCGCGTCGAGACGTCCGACAGCACAACCTCAAAGCCCAGCTCAGTCAGGAAGGTATGCCAGAACGGCAGCAGCTCATACATATTCAGGCCAAACGGCAGGCCGATGCGCGCCTTACCCGGCACGCTCTTTTCCTTGTACTCCAGTAGTCGGTTGAGTTTATATTCATACAGATTGGGCAGCGCGCGCTGTTCTCCGCCGCCGAGCGGACGCTCGCAGCGGTTGCCGGAGATGAAGCGTCTGCCGCCCGGGAACGTCGAAACCGTCAGCGAACAATGGTTGGTGCACAGACCGCAATGTACATTCCTTGTGGTATGTGAAAAGTTTTCCAGCTCCTGTTTGGAAACCAGATCGCTTGTTCCGCCGCCGTTTGCCATCGCGTGCAGCGCGGCGCCATAGGCGCCCATCAAACCGGAAATCGCCGGCCTGGTGACCTGACGGCCAATCTCCATCTCAAACGAGCGCAGGATCGCGTCGTTGAGGAACGTGCCGCCCTGTACGACGATATGCTGTCCCAAATCATCCGGTGAATGCGCGCGGATGACCTTATACAGCGCGTTTTTAACGACGCTGACCGACAGGCCGGCGGAAATCGCGTCAATTCCGGCGCCGTCCTTCTGCGCCTGCTTGACGGAGGAATTCATAAACACCGTGCAGCGTGAGCCGAGGTCTATCGGATGCGCGGCAAACAGTCCCAACCGGCAGAATTCTTCAATGCTATAGCCCATCGACCGCGCGAATGTCTCGATAAACGAGCCGCAGCCGGAGGAGCACGCCTCATTGAGTGAAATGTTATCAATACAGTTGTTGGCGATCTTAAAGCACTTGATGTCCTGACCGCCGATATCAATGATAAAGTCGACCTCCGGCTCAAAATGGCGGGCAGCCTTGAAATGCGCCATCGTCTCGACAAGACCAAAGTCCACGCCGAACGCGTTTTTGATGAGCGCCTCGCCATAGCCGGTAACGGCGGATCCGGCAATGTGCACGCGGTCGCCGCACAGCTCATACAGCTTCAGCAGCTGCTCACGCACAACGTCGACCGGATTGCCCTTATTCGGGCTGTAGTAGTTGTACAGCATCTGGCAGCCCTCGCCGATGAGCACCAGCTTTGTTGTGGTCGAGCCGCAGTCGATTCCGAGATAGGCGTTGCCGCGATACATCGTGACGTTTTCACGCATAATATCGCTGGAATTATGGCGCGCACGGAACGCGGCATATTCCGCCTCATCGTGAAACAACGGCTCAAGCGTAGCCGTGCGAATCGGCTCGCCCGCCGCCCTTTCCAGCGTCGTCAGCAGCTCATAATAGGAAAATTCACGCGTCGTGGAATCCTTTGCATAGCAGGCCGCGCCCGCCGCGATGGCATACGGCGCAAGCTCTGGAAAATGTGCATGCTCGTTGCTCAGCTTCAGCGTTTCCTGAAAGCGCTTTTGCAGGCCCTTAAAGAAAAACAGCGGGCCGCCCAAAAACAGCACGTCCCCCTCGATCTCACGGCCCTGCGCCAAGCCGGTCAGCGTCTGGTTGACGACCGCCTGAAAAATCGACGCCGCGACATCCTCCTTGCGCGCGCCCTCATTGAGCAGCGGCTGGATGTCGCTCTTCGCAAACACGCCGCAGCGCGACGCAATCGTGTAAATGCGTTGCGCATCCATGGACAGACGATCCAGCTCATCTGGCTGAACGTCCAGCAAAATGGCCATCTGATCAATAAACGCGCCGGTTCCGCCTGCACACGAGCCGTTCATGCGTTCCTCCAGCTGACCAGAAAGGAATACAATCTTCGCATCCTCGCCGCCCAGCTCAATGACAACATCTGCCTGTGGGACAAAGGTGCCGACGCACTTGCGCGTCGCAAATACCTCCTGTACGAAATCGACGCCGCTCGCCTTGGCGACGCCCAGACCTGCCGAGCCAGTGATAGACACACGTATCATCGCATCGCCAATCACATCCTTTGCATCGCGCAGCATCTCGCAGGCTTTTTCCCGCACCTTAGAAAAATGCCGTTCATATTTCTGGTACAGGATCTCCAACCGGCCGGTCGCCTTGCTCTCTCCGACCGCTACCAGCTTTACAGTTGTAGAGCCGATATCAATTCCTAAAAACACATTCATATGTAACCCTTTACCAACATCCCGTCATAAGCGGACGGAATGATTCTTGAAAATAGTATCGTTTCTTACCGTTTATCTTACGCATTTCCGACCGATTAGTCAACATTTTACGCCGCCGTTTTGACCGAATTCTGCTTTTTTTACAAAGAAGAAACACCTTTTTCACAAAAAATCAAACAGTTTGCTCTGCCATGCAGAAAGCGGCTGACAGCATGCGCTGCCAGCCGTGGAAAACCTTGTCAATCAAGCCGATCTCTGCCGCTATTCGAGGCGGTCGCGATCCAATTTGCCGTTCTCCGTCATCGGCAAGGCATTGACAATACGAACGATGCCCGGAATCATATACGCAGGAAGATGCGGACGCGCCGCCGCGCGCACCTGTCCCGGCGTCATCTCGCGATTGAGCGTGACATACGCGACCAGATGGCCATAGCGCTCGACCACTCCACAACCTGTTACGCCCTTGATACGGCACATATGGTTTTCTACATCGCCCGGCTCAATGCGGAAGCCGTTGACCTTAATCAGGCTGTTTTTCCGAAAGCTCCAAAATACCAGACCCTCTGGCGATATAAAGCCAATATCGCCGGTGCGATAGGCCGGACGGCCATCCTCGAACTGACAGAATCCGCCTTCCTCATTGCGTCCATAGCCCGCCGTGACGCTGTCACCGACCAGAACGATCTCGCCCTCTGTGCCGTCACTCAGCACGGTATCATCCTTCATGATGACGATATCCGTCGCCGCAGATGACGCAACGCCGACCGGCAGGCGGTCATCACACATCTCATCCGTAATGCGTGCAGCGCAGACATTACAGGTCGCCTCCGTCGGGCCGTAGCCGTTAAATACCATCAGATCGTCGTCAAAGCGTGCAAGCAGGCGGCGTACCGTGCCCGGATGTAGCGATTCGCCCGATAGATAAATAATACGCAGCTTCGGCATCATATCGCGTCCAAACCGGCCGCTCCGCATCAGAAATTCTGCCATTGACGGTGTCATGACCATTAGCACCGCATCACTCTTTTCCACATGCGGATACAGATCGGAAAGATGCTGCTGCTGCTCGGTATCCGTCGTCACAAGCGTGCGTCCATGCGTCAGCGCATAATAGATGTCCACCATAGACAGGTCAATCGAGAACATGCTCAGATTGAGCACCGTGCCGTCCTCGTCCTCTTTAAGCGGAATGATGCGGTCAATCCAATCAATAAAATTATTCAAGTTGCGGCGCGTCGCCTTAACGCCCTTCGGCTCGCCCGTGCTGCCCGAGGTATAGATCAGGTATGCCAGCGCATCGTCCGAATATGTCTCCGGCAGCGCGACATCGTCCTTCGGCGCGGCATCCGAAAGCTTTAAAATATTTTCCGTCGGGATATCTCCCGCACCGGCAAAGCCGCGGCCAACGGCACACAGTACCATACCGGCCTCCGACTGCGCCGCGATTGCCTTCCTGCGGCCCACCGGCAGCGTTGGGCTGACCGGGATATAAGCGGCGCCCGCACGCAGGCAGGCGACATAGGCTACCAGCATGCTGTATTCCTTATGGCCATATACCACGACCCGCGAGGCCTGCTTCGCGATGATATGCTTGGCCAGATTCTCACTCCTGCGGTACAGCTCGCCATAGGTAATGACGCCTGCGGAAGAAATGCATGCCAGCTTTTCACTCGAATGGGAAAAAATAGACGAAATATTCATGTAGCTCTCTCCTGTCCGATCTGTTTTCACAAGATTCATTGTATCAAAAGCCCACTCCGCTTTTCTATGCTTACATAATAAAAATATACCACGGCAATGCTTTGGTTTCAATGTTAATTTGTTTTTTTTCCGCAAAGTTTTAAAGAATTTATTCAAGGACTATTGACAAGCAACCAAAAATGCTATAGGATAATACCAATAATTTCATATCCTTATCAAGAGAGGTGGAGGGACCGGCCCGATGAAACCCGGCAACCTGCATTCGCAAGGTGCCAATTCCGACGTCGTATCAGATCGAAAGATGAGGGGATCATTTGGCGCTCTGGTTTTTCAGAAGCGCTTTTCTTTTGTCTTTAAAAAAATTTACCAATAGAAAGAGGTTATTGCTATGGGAAAGTATTTGTTCACATCCGAATCGGTTACCGAAGGACATCCGGATAAAATCTGCGACCAGATTTCTGACGCGGTACTCGACGCCATTCTCGAAAAAGACCCGACGGCGCGCGTCGCATGTGAGACAACGGTGACAACCGGCCTGGTTTCCATCATGGGCGAAATTTCCACCCACTGCTACATTGATATTCCGAGGATTGCGCGCCAGGTCATCCGTGAGATCGGCTATGACCGCGCAAAATACGGCTTTGACTGCGACACATGCGCGGTCGTTACGACAATCGACGAGCAGTCGGCAGACATTGCAATGGGCGTTGACAAAGCGCTGGAGAGCAAGACCGGCGAGACGGAGGATCTGACCGGCGGCGCAGGCGATCAGGGCATGATGTTCGGCTACGCATGCGATGAGACGCCGGAGCTGATGCCGCTGCCCATCTCGCTGGCGCACAAAATGGCAAAAAAGCTGACGGAGGTGCGCAAAACAAACGTTGTGGACTATTTGCGGCCGGACGGCAAGACGCAGGTCACCGTTGAATATGACGAGACTGGCAAGCCGATTCATATTGACACCGTCGTTCTGTCCACGCAGCACAGCCCGGAGGCACAGCTGGAGCAGATTCGCTGCGATATGATCGACTATGTCATTCGCCCGACGCTGCCGGCTGAGCTGTTTGACGAGGAGACACGCATTTATGTCAACCCGACCGGCCGTTTTGTCATCGGCGGTCCGCAGGGAGATTCCGGCCTGACCGGCAGAAAAATCATCGTCGATACCTACGGCGGCTCCGCTCCCCACGGCGGCGGCGCGTTCTCCGGCAAGGATCCGACAAAGGTCGACCGCTCCGCGGCATATGCTGCCCGTTACGTGGCAAAGAACGTCGTCGCGGCCGGGCTCGCGTCCAAGTGCCAAATTCAGCTGGCCTATGCCATCGGTGTCGCGCAGCCGGTCTCTGTCCGCATTGACACATTTGGTACCGGCACGGTCTCCGACAGTAAAATCGAGGACGCAGTTAATGCTATATTCGACCTGCGGCCCAGTGCCATCATCCGTGATCTTGATCTGCGCCGCCCGATTTATCGCAAGCTGGCCGCATATGGCCACATGGGACGCACGGATCTTGACGTTGCATGGGAAAAAACCGACCGTGTGGACGCGCTCAAGACCGCTGTTCAGGCATAGTTGCCATATAAAATCTACAAGCTGCGTCGGCCTACGGCTGGCGCAGCTTTTTTTTGCGAAAAAAGCAGGCTGCGAAATCTCACAGCCTGCTTGCCTTGTTGGTGTTAGATTGAATCGAATCCGCTCAATCGAAATTAAGCCTTCTTCGCATTCTTTCTCATATCGACAACAACCGAGATAACGATGATGAGACCCTTAACGATCTGCGTCATGTTATCATCTACGCCCAGAAGAACGAGGCCGTTGTTGATAACGCCCAGAATCAGAATACCGGACAAAACGCCGGAGATACGGCAAACGCCGCCAGTCTGGGAGGTGCCGCCTACGGTCGCCGCTGCAATCGCGTCGAACTCGTACTGCAGGCCGTTGGTTGACGGGTCAGCAGAACCGGTACGAGCCGCCAGCATTGCGCCTGCAAGTCCTGCACAAAGACCGGACCACATATAAACCAAAACGAGATTCTTCTCAACGTTGATACCAGCTACGCGAGCAGCCTGATCGTTGCCGCCGATTGCAAAGACGTTTTTGCCAAAACGGGTCTGGGTCAGCATGAAGCCGGAAATGATAAAGATAATAATGAAAACAAATACAACCATCGGGATGCCAGCAATCTTAAATACTGCAAAATTGCGGAAGCCCTCGTCCAAGTTGGAAACCGGCTTGGACGAATACATTTTGGATAGCGCGCGGCAAATCAGCTGAGAGCCCAGTGTCGCGATAAACGGATGAATGTGGGTATATGCTACCAAAGCGCCTACGATGATACCG
The DNA here is from genome assembly GCA_964513445.1 of uncultured Butyricicoccus sp. Taxonomy (GTDB): domain Bacteria; phylum Bacillota; class Clostridia; order Oscillospirales; family Butyricicoccaceae; genus Butyricicoccus_A. The sequence goes on from CAZEMM010000006.1 coordinate 17,981, forward strand.
GTCAGCGCACCAATAAGCATAGCAACGATAATAGCTACGATTGCCGGAAGCTGCGGGCCGCCCTCGATCAGACGGCTTGCCATATCAGCCGGCTGTACCAGCGATGCAGCGATAACGCCGCAAAGAGCTGCTACGGAACCGGGGCCAAGGTCGATGCCCTTGGACAGGATGGTCCAGCATACGCCGCACGTGATGATGCCCTTAACAGACTCCGAAGAGACCAGAGTTGTCAGGTTTGTTACAGTAAAGAATGCAGGACGTACAATCGTCAGCAAAATCGCCAAAATGATAAGTACGAGCCACATTACATTGTTAGATGCAAATTTTTTAAAGTCAAAGCCCTTTTTTGTTGCTTCCATGAGTCAGTCTCCCCTCTCTCTTATTGCGCGTTGGCGAAATCATTTCTCTCGCCATGCGCGTAGGTCATTACAACATCAGAATCATACGGATCGCCGCCATCGCGGTTGCGTTCCAGGACACCCATCATGTGGCCCTCATACATAACGACGATGCGGTCAGCCATACCGGAAACCTCCGGCAGCTCGGAGGAAATCATAATGATTGCCTTGCCTTCGCCAGCCAGCTTGGTAATAATAGAATGAATTTCTGCCTTCGCGCCTACGTCAATACCACGAGTCGGTTCGTCGACGATCAAGATATCCGGATTCATCAGCAGCCAACGGGCTACCAGAACCTTCTGCTGGTTACCACCGGACAGGTTCATAATCGGCGTCTCCATCGTCGGTGTCTTAGTGCGCATCGCCTGGTTCCACTTCAAAGCGTCGCTCTTCATCTTCTTATGGTTCTGGGGGAAACCATAGTTTTTGAGGTTCGCCATGACGGTGTTCTCTGTGATACTCAGCAAGCCGAAGATACCATTGCCGCGGCGATCCTCTGTCAGAAGACCGATCTTGTTCGCAATTGCGTCCTCAGGACTCTTAATGTGAACTTCCTTGCCATTGATAAAGATCTGACCGGCTGTTCTGTGACGCATACCGAAAATCGTCTCGACGATCTCAGTACGGCCCGCGCCTACCAGACCGGCAAAGCCAAGGATTTCGCCCTTGTGCAGCTCAAAGCTGACATGCTCAAACGCCTTGCCGGAGGCCAGATCCTTGACCTCGAGAACGGTCTCGCCGATCGGGCAGTCAACCTTCGGGAACATGTTGCCTACCTCGCGGCCTACCATCATCTTAACCAGCGTATCAACATTGAGGTTCTCTGCGCGGTCGGTACCAACATACTCGCCGTCACGGAATACGGTGATGTCGTCGCTGATGCGGAAGATTTCATCCATCTTATGAGAGATGTAAATAACTGCTACGTTCTTGGACTTCAGGTCTGCGATAATGCGGAACAGATGCTCTACCTCTGTCTCTGTCAGAGCGGAGGTCGGCTCGTCCATGATAACGATCTTACAGTCGTAGGAAACCGCCTTCGCGATTTCTACCATCTGCATTTTCGCGACCGTCAGATCCTTCATCTTTGCATCCGGGTCAAGGTCAAGCTCCCACTTTTTGAACAGCTCAACAGCGTCCTTGCGTGCTTTCGCATGGTCGCACATCAGCTTGTTCTTCATCGGGAAGCGTCCCAGCCACAGGTTTTCTGTAACGGTGCGCTCCGGAACCGGTGACAGCTCCTGATGAATCATGGTAATACCATCGTTCATCGCCTGAAGGGTATTCTTGTACGCAACTTCCTTGCCGTTGAAAATGATTTTTCCGGATGTTGCCGGATGAATACCAATCAAGCATTTCATCAGGGTCGACTTGCCTGCGCCGTTCTCACCCATCAGGGTGTGAACTGTGCCGGGGCGAACCTTCAGCTGTACGCCTTTCAGTGCGCGCACGCCCGGGAACTCCTTGACTATGTCGTGCATTTCGAGGATATACTCTTCACTCACGTTTTGTTCACCCATCCTTTCCTACTTTCCTACTTGATAATTGGGGGCGCCAGACATCGTCCGACGCCCCCAACGTCTCACTTTAATTTACGAAACAATTTCTCTTCCGTGACAAATTACAGGTACTCATCAACGTTGTCAGCATTGACAGGCACGAACGGAACCCAGATAACGGAGTCGCTGTAGGCTTCGCCGGAATCATCCAGCTCGAACTCAGTGCCTTCGTTGATCGGATTGCCCTCATTCAGGTTGATGCATGCCATCAAAGCGCCGACGCCCTGTCCTTCCGGATCCTGGAATACGGTCATCAGCATCTTGCCATCCTTAACCGCCTGCGCACCATCAGCAGTGCAATCGATACCGACGATCGGGAAAGAGGTCGGATCAACGCCCTGGTTCTCACAAGCCTCAATCGCACCAAGTGCCATTGCGTCGTTGTTGGAAATGATGCAGTCAAACTGAGTGCCGCCGGACAGAACAGGATTGATCTTGTCCATAGCCTCAGCGCGGTCATACTCACCAGCCAGCGGCTCAATCGCAGCCTCAGCCGTGATGCCGTTGTCCTCCAGCGCCTTCAGAACGCCAGCGGAACGCTTGGTAGTGGAAACCTGACCCAAGATGCCCTGGAGCATGATGTACTTGATCTCGGTCTGACCCTTCGCCTTGAAGTACTCGGCAAGCGCCTCGCCCTGATAGTAGCCGGAGGTATCCTCATCGGAACCACAGAACGCTACGTTGTCCGGCTCAAGAACACTCATATCAGACGGCGGACGGTTAACGAATACAAGCGTAGTGTCGCCTGCAGCGTCAACCAGGGACTGACACGAATCGGCATCAACCGGGTTGACGATGACAGCTGACTCGCCGCCGTTAACAGCGGTCTCAATGTACTGGATCTGCTTTGCAGAATCCGACTGCGCATCCTGCGTGGTCAGCTTGATGCCTTTCTCCTCAGCCGCCGCAGTAGCTGCTTCCTCAAGGGTAGACAGGAACTCATCGCGCTGGGACATAATCAGCGTAATGCTCTGGCCGCTGCTAGAAGCAGTTGATGCTGCAGAACCGTCTGCGGTTGATGATGTGTCACTGCTGCTGCCGCAGCCTGCCATCATGCCTGCGCACATTGCGCCGGCAAGCAGCATTGCCAATGTCTTTTTCAGTTTCATAAGTTTCTCTCCTCTTCTTTTTCCGGGCTTCGTTTGGGAATACGAACTCGGTTTTGGATGTATCCAGCATAACACTCAAATGTTACAATTGCAAGAGTTTCTGTGATTGTTTTGTCTGAATTGGGAGATTTCATGCAATTTCCCCAAGTACGAGGGTGATTTTTTGTGCATTTTTACTATTTACTTTTTTGCTCTTTTTTTGTCAGTTTTTTTCTTTTCTGTCATCCTGCAAAAATATTTTTGTCGATTGTCGCTTTTTTACTTGTAATCATCATATATTTTCAAAAAATATTGCGTGTTGTTGTGATTTTTCGTTTTTTCTTTGTTTTATTTTTTTGTGCAATCTGTCTTTTTCGACTATTTTTTGTGGTTTTTCATGAAGGAATTGATATAAATAACATTAATATATTGCTATTTTACGATTCATTCCTTTATTATTTCGGATCATTCCTTACGTTTTTTCCAATGTATCTTTCGCTTTGCGTGCGCGTTCACATATTCTATTTTCGAGTGTTTTTTCGTTTATTCGCTTTATTTTGTAACAAATCTGACTTTTCCGCCGGCTGCTGACACAGCTCTCACTGTGTCCGTGATCCCGATTGTTGTTGCTTTTCCATGATGCAGCGATTGGAGAAAAACAGAATTTGTTTACATTATTTCATACATGCTGCACTTTATTTGCCAGATTCCTTGCATTTTTGTCGAGAGACGTGTATACTAAAAGCAATCATTTGGAATGGGGGATAGTTATATGCGGATTAAGTTAAAGCATATTGTTCTTGTGATCTTTGTTTTGTTACTCATTATAGCAGTGATGCTGTTTGGCGCATATCAGTACTTATTCAGCGGTCTGGAGCACGACGATTCGTTTGCCGAGATTGCGGCAACGCAGTCCGAAACGCTCGCTGTTAATACGCAGAAGGATTTTGCTGATGCCAATATCGTAAACATCGCAATTTTCGGTATCGATTCCGAGAGCAGCGACGCCGGCCGCTCGGATGCCACGATGATTCTTTCCATCGACTATGAGCACAACAAGATTAAGCTCACCTCTATCGCGCGTGATTCTCTGGTCTATATTCCCGACCGCGACACATACGAAAAGCTGACGCACGCCTATGCCTATGGAGGCGCGCAGCTTGCGGTTAAAACGATCAACACCAACTTCAACACCAACATTTCCAATTATATTGCGGTCAACTTCAGCGAGATGGCGGATATTGTCGATCTCATGGGCGGCGTTGAGGTTGAACTTACCTCAGCGGAGCGCTCACATATGTCTTCAAAATTCGGCGTCGACGTATCGGATCTCTCGACCGGTGAAAATGTTCTGCTCAACGGCGAGCAGGCGGTTGCTTATTCCCGTATCCGCTACATCGACAGTGATCTGGAGCGTGCAAGCCGTCAGCGCGAGGTCATGAACAGCCTGTTCTCCCGTGCAAAAGACCTATCGGCAACGCAGTATCCCGCACTTATCAAGGAATGTCTCTCGCTATGTACGACTTCGCTGACGTATACCGACATCTTGTCATTTGCCGGTATCCTGACGCAGGGAGATATTTCGCTTGAACAGCTTTCCATCCCGACAGAAGGCGACTCTCTTGATGCCTGGAGCGGAATCATGTCGTCGAGCGGCGCATGGTGCTGGATCTATGATACGCGCGAAGCGTCTGATATCATTCTTTCGTTCATTTACGAGGACATTTACGAAAACGCCGATTACGAGCTGCCGAAGGCAACCGTCGACAAGAGCTATATCAACTAAAAATTGCTTCTGATTTTCCGGACCGTCCTGCCCTGCGCAGGGCGGTTTTTCATTGTGTTGAATTTTCTCAAATTATTATGACTATTTTTTGTTTGTTCTTTACAAAATGAGTATGATTTGATACACTGATGATAAGGATGTGAGAATTTGCAGATTCGCGAATAATCTGCTCTTCTCGTGGAATTGGAAAGGAGCATCATATGTCTTACGGAATCAAAGCCCCTGCAAAATATGTGCAGGGCAACGGTGAGCTTGCCAACCTTGGCCGCAATGTCAAGAAGATGGGCGAAAAGTTCCTCGTCCTGTGTACCGCCAACAACAGAAAGCGCGTCGGTGACGCCATCGAGGAGAGCCTGAAGTCGGTGGAAAAAGAGGTCGTTTTCTGTGACTTTAACGGCGAATGCACCAAGGCGGAAATTTCCCGCGTGATGGAGCTTGCGCAGCAAAACAGCTGTGATGTCATTATCGGTGTCGGCGGCGGCAAGGTCATTGATACGGCAAAGGCGGCTGTCACCAATCTTGGCGGCTATCCGCTGGTTATCATCCCGACGGTTGCCTCCAACGACTCCCCATGCAGCGGCGTCGCTGTCATCTATAACGACGAGGGCGTTGTCATCAAGGCGCTGCTCATGAAGCGCAATCCTGATCTGGTTCTGGTGGACACGGCTGTCATCGCCAAGTCGCCCAAGCGGCTGCTGATTGCGGGCATGGGCGACGCGCTGGCAACATGGTTTGAGGCACGCGCTTGCAAAAAGTCGGGCGCAAAGACGATGGCACGCGGCCTGTGCTCCAACACGGCGCTCATGATGAGCAAGCTGTGCTATGATATCCTCATCCGCGACGGCGCGGACGCGCTGACCGCACTGGACGCCAAGGAAGCCAACGACGCACTGGACAACGTGGTCGAGGCGGCAATATATCTGAGCGGCGTCGGCTTTGAGAGCGGCGGTCTGGCGGCTGCTCATGCCATCAACGACGGCTTTGCATATGTCCCGCAGGCACACGGCATGTACCACGGCGAAAAGGTTGCGTTCGGCACGCTGACCCAGCTCGTGCTGGAGCATGCGCCGCAGGAGGAAATGGATGAGGTTTTGTCGTTCATGAAGCAGGTCGGCCTGCCGATGACGCTGGCAGATCTGGGCATCACGGATGTGAAGGAGGACGAGATCCGCAAGGTTGCGGAAGCCGCGTGCGTGCCCACGCAGTCCACCAAGAATCTGCGCAAGGATATTACCGCCGACGAGGTCTATGCCGCGATTATGGAGGCCGACCGCATCGGCGCTGCGTACAAGGCATAATCTGCCGGCTGATCGGAGGGAACGGTCATGGCAACTGCATACAGCCCAAATGAGGAATTTCATCTCAAGATCAAACGCGGCGACGTGGGGCAATATGTCATCCTGCCCGGCGACCCCGGACGCTGTGAGCGCATCGCACAGCTGCTGGATGATGCGCGTCTTGTCGCATCCAACCGCGAATTTACCACATATACTGGTACATTGAACGGTACGGCAGTCAGCGTGTGCTCCACCGGCATTGGCGGCCCTTCGGCGGCTATCGCGCTAGAGGAGCTGGTGCACTGCGGTGCGCATACATTTATCCGTGTGGGCACATCCGGCGGTATGCAACCGGATGTGCTCGGCGGAGACGTCGTGATCGCGACCGGTGCGGTGCGCATGGACGGCACAGGCACAGAGTACGCGCCGATTGAATATCCCGCGACAGCCAGCTTTGACGTCGTACAAGCGTTGCAGCAGGCATCTCACGCCGCAGGACTCCGCTATCACATCGGCGTGGTTCAGTGCAAGGATTCGTTCTATGGCCAGCACGAGCCAGAGCATATGCCGGTCGCCGCCGAGCTGACGCAAAAATGGGATGCGTGGCTCAGCTGCGGCGCGTTGGCAAGCGAGATGGAATCCGCGACGTTGTTTATCGTTGCGGCCGTCCGCCGCGTGCGCATCGGCACAATCCTGCTCGTATTGGGCAACCAGACGCGCCGCGCGATGGGACTGGAGGACATCCAGGTACATGACACACATGCGTGCGTCAAAGCGGCGGTTGACGCCCTGCGCCGGCTGATCTCCTCAGACAAACAGAAATCGCAATGCAAATCCAGTGATGCGGTTTGCATATGAGCATGCGACGCAGGAGGCTCTGGCGTTCTGACAGCAGAACAGCGCCTATTATGCGGAATTGGGAATTCCCATCAAGAATAAATTAAGAATTATCCCGCTGATGCGCTTCCATCAGCGGGATGCTTCATTCTGCGATTTTATCTACTCTGCAGCGCGTATCGTTCTGTATTAAGGATTGTACGCAAACTCTACGTGCTGCTTGAAACGCAAAACCGGCAATCCGTCAAATTCAAATGCGTCGGCATACAACGCGCGCCGGCTGTCTGATGCATGATCTAAGGAACAAAAGATCGAAAAGCGGAAATGGATCGCGGTCTTTTTTGGGGGAAAAATGAAAGCGATTCAACTTTTTTTCAATCTGTTTAATGTATACTGCTTTATGTGTAAAAATGCTATGGAAAAAAGAGGTGAAATCCTTGAAAATACTCCTTGTTGAAGATGAACAAAGAATGGCAGATGCTTTGGCAGAAATACTCCGTCTTGAAAAATATGAGGTTGAAACGTGCGGCAACGGAACGGATGCCGTCTTTTCACTGGAAAGCAGCGAATTTGATATTATTATTCTGGATGTAATGCTTCCCGGAAAATCGGGATTTGAGGTTGCAAAAGAAGCAAGAAAGAACGGGGTGAAAACGCCTATTTTGATGCTTACCGCAAAGAGCCAGCTTGATGACAAAGTATATGGTCTTGACAGCGGTGCGGATGATTATCTGACAAAACCCTTTATGACAAAGGAATTGCTGGCAAGGCTGAGAGCCTTGACACGCAGAAGTGCAAATATGTCAGACCATCTGCTGGCCTTCGGAGATTTGGAGCTAAATACCGAGAATTATACGCTCACCTGCACCGCAAATGGCAATTCCATCCGCTTAAAGGAAAAGGAATACCGTATTTTAGAATTTCTTCTCATAAATCAAGGGCGCGTACTGACAAGAGAGCAGCTTTCAGTCAGGATCTGGGGATATAACAGCGAGGCCGAATATAATAATGTGGCAGTATATCTTTCTTTTACGCGAAAAAAACTTCTATTTATTGGCTCTGCTGTGAAAATAAAAGCGGTAAGGGGATTGGGGTACGAATTGAGGTGCGATAATGTTCAGGAAAACACAATTTAAAATCATTCTGACGCTTATGATTGTAGCAGTCGTTCTGTTATCGGGAATGCTCAGCGTGATTTATCTTGCATCTCGCAATGAAGTCCGCAGCCGGAACAACAGTCTGCTGGAGCATTATGTTGAGAACTTTTCTTTAAATGATTTTCCGAACGGTTTTATCTTGCATGATTCTGAAGTCGAGCCTCAAACAGATGATTTCCCTCCGGATAAGGCTCCTGAAAATAAACCGGATAAGTTGTATGAGCTTTCCACCTTTTATGCGGTATGCTATGACACAGACATGGAAGTGTTAGCTATAGATAATAACTTAAACTCAATTTACAGTGAAGAGGATATCATACGCTTTGCCAACACTATTTTAAATGAAAAAAAGAACAATGGAGTATATAAGAATCTGACATATATGCTGGATAAAACGGAGGAATATACATTAGTCGTACTTTTAGATAATACGGTGGAGGATGACAACCTTAATACAATCGTATTTTATACCTTAATATTCGGCGGTATTACACTCTGCGTTTTGCTGGCACTGTCGTTCTTCATTTCTAAACAGATTGTCAGTCCGTTGGAGGAAAACGCCAAAAGTCAGAAGCAGTTTTTATCGGATGCAGGGCATGAGCTAAAGACACCGATCGCAGTCATCAGTACCAACGCGGAAATGATAAAGCGAGCGTGCGGCAACAGCCAGTGGATTGACAATATTGACTATGAGTGCGAGAGAATATCATCGCTTATTGAAAACCTTCTTGCCTTGACCAAATTTGAAACCGTTGCGCCGGAAAAAACAGAGGTCAATTTTACACAACTCGCGAAAAGAGAGTGTCTGTTGTTTGAAAGCGTTGCCTTTGAATACGGGCATTATATCCGAGAGGATATTCAGGACAAAGTGATTTTAATGGGAAACAGCGAGCAGCTTACCCAGCTTGTAAGCATCCTCCTTGAAAATGCAATTTCCCATAGTGATAGACAGGGAGAAATTAAGGTTCGCCTGACAGCGGCAAATCATAGGGTACATTTCACGATTTCCAATCCGGCAAAGCCAATCCCGCCGGAACAGAAAAATGCCTTGTTTGAGAGATTTTATCGCGATGACTACTCACGAAACAGCGATAGCGGACACTACGGCCTCGGTCTTGCCATTGCAAAGGTCATTGTGGACTCTCATCAAGGGAGTATTGGCGTTGACTGGAAAGAAGGATATGTTTCCTTTACCGTAATATTATCTACAGGCGAAAAATAATTTTCGGATTTAAGGGAGTTTCAATCTAACATCAATATACCTCTTGTATTCTATACTCAAGATAAAATATAGGAGGTATTTTTATGCCGCAATTTAAAAAAATAATTACAATAATCACCGCGGTATCTCTGGTATGCACTTTCTGTGCTTGCTCGAAGCAAGAAGAGAACCAAGCGTCAGACGAAGGAAAAGCGTATATCGAAGAAACCTTAAATTTAGCAAACAACGAAAATCAGGAATGGACTTATTCCGAAAGCAGTAATGCATGGACGCTCTCTGTTGTGTCTGCTGTTGCCTATCCTGAGCTTGCAGATTATCAGGGCGTTAGTGTGTGTGTGCCGGGTGCGTATATCAAAGGGATAGACACGGATGGAGACGGTAAAGAAGATGTGACAAGCGAAACCGTAACCGACGCAGTCAAAGGCTCACTGGTTATGGATGACGACGCTCAGATTACAAGTACGAATGGTCAGGTTTATACAGCAGCCACAGCTCCGGTCATTTTAAATACCGGCGCTGCAGGGTATGCTTCTCAAAGCAATCAGGTGGCATCCGCCTCATATGCATCAGATGGGTATATCAATGTATCCTGCGGCAACAGAGGAAAACAAAGCACGGCAACTGACGAGGAAGGCAATACTTACTATACGGGCGATGCGCCCTCCTGCTTAGTTGACCAAAAGGCAGCCGCAAGATTTGTAAAATATAATATTTTGCTTGGCAATCTTCCGGGAAGCGTGGATTATTTCGTATCCACAGGAGGTTCAGGCGGCGGAGCACACGCAGCAATGTTTGCAGCCACCTCTAACCATTCCGATTTCTACGATTACCAAATCGAAGCAGGAGCCGTAGGTGTTTATAAAAACACAGATGGAAGCTATTCCACAACGGTTACCATTGACGGGACAGATTACGAAATCTCTGACGGTGCATGGGGCTGTATTGCATACAGTGCGATTACTTCTCTTTATGAGGCAGATATGGCTCTTGCATTTGAGTATTACCTGGATACAACATATTCTTTTTCCACCCCGTTTCAAGCGCAGCTTGCCGAATATTTATCTGAAAGTTATATGGAATATATCAATGAGCAAAATCTTTCTGTAAAAGAAAGCGATGTTGGTTTTGATCTGAACGATGACGGGGATACGGAGGATGTGATTGCTCTAACCATTGAATACGATATGGAAGAACATCCGGAAAACAACGGATACTATGGAACGTATCTTGATCTGTATCTTGCTGAATTTACAGAAAATCTGCAATGGTATGTTGATAATCTGGATTACTCGGAAGGCTGGACATGGTTTAATGCCGATGGAACAGCTATGAGCGATGAACAGGTGGCAGCAATGACCGCAGCGGATAAGGCAACAGCCTTTATAAACGGGTATTACACAAAAGGCTCAGCCGGAAATATGGGAGCAATCGGTGGAATGGACGGAAAGGGTGCTGGCGATTTGCCGGATGATATGGCTGACGGAGAAAAGGGCGAGCGTCCGGGCAGCGAAACGCCAGGCGAAGAAATGCCTGACAGAGAACTCCCAGACGGGGAGATGCCCAGTGATGACATGACTGGAAAAAAACTTCCGGACGGTGAGATTCCTGATGGCGAGTTGGCAGAAGGTGAAATGATAGTAGGTACGCCTGACGACGGCACAACACAGTCTGCAACCGGAAGGACTGATTCTTCTGCATACGCTTCTTACGATGAAATGCTGGAATCGTACAAGAGCGATATTGAGGAAATTCTTTCAGGAGATATATATGGAAATAATATCGTATCCTTGTATAATCCATTGAATTATATCGGCAAAGAAACGACAGATAATCCGACCTGGGTTAGGATAATGATGGGAGCTTCTGAGGGCGATATGTCCATGTTCAATTCGCTGAATTTGCAGATAGCCATGCTGAACGCAGGAATTGACGTCGATATTGAATGGCAGTGGGATGGCGGACATGTGCCTTCCGAAATTCTCGGAGAATCCTTTGCCTTGTATGTTGACCGTATGTATGGCGAATATGTGGAAGGGGCAGCTTCTGTAGAAAAAGAAGCCGCAGCAAAGCAAACAGAAAATGGAACAAGCGAAGAAGCGACCGGGACAAACATCAGCAGCTGGGTAACGGTTGATAATTCCCAGGTTTCCTTTGCGCTGGCAGACGCAGCCGCATATCGAACAGCAGGTGCAAGCAAAGCGATTCCCGGATTTGACGTAATTGATTATGGGCAGGAGGATTATGTATTTGGTGACAGCGAGCAGGATGCAAGGCACTGGGATACGTATCTCTTAGAGATTTTTGAAGAATACAAGAATGTCTTGGAGCCGTTGTTTAACAAATCGTAAGTGTATCTGTATCCCCCATTATGTATAAACTCTGCACAGGTGCAAAATAGATTAAACGGCGCAGGCCCAGAAAAAAATGTTCCCCAACCAGAAGCATTCCCTTTTTGTATATATTTTGTGCTTCTTTTGTGTAGGTCATACGGGTATTGCGACCGTATTGTGTGAAAAATGGACCTGTTTTTACAAATTACTCTTTATTTTACCTTGACAGCCTCAGGAACTGCGGCGTAAAATAAACATATAGCAAGGGCGCTTCGAGCAATTCGGAGCGCTCTTTTTGCATCTCACCGCACAGAGGAGCTTCATGTGCGCCAATATTATCGAAATAGAAAGGGAGTGGTCCCATGCAGGACATTATCGCACATGGCGACAACATCAATGTGTTGTTGGCTCGTTACGGCGTCAAATTCGGAATTTATAAAAATGGCGTCTTCCATGAACAGCTCTTTCCGTTTGACCCGATTCCCCGTATCATTGAGGCGGATGATTTCGCATATCTGGAACGCGGTCTGCGGCAGCGCGTTGACGCGCTGAATCTGTTTCTGGCAGATGTTTATGGAGAAAAATTCATCATTCGAGACGGCATGATACCTGAGGACTTCGTATTCTCCTCCTCCGGCTATCTGCCGGAATGTGAGGGCGTTACACCGCCCGCCGGTATCTACAGCCACATCTCCGGTATCGATCTCGTACAGGCAAAGGACGGTACATGGTATGTGCTGGAGGACAACCTGCGCATTCCATCCGGCGCATCCTATCCGCTGATTGCCCGCGAGCTTTCGCGCAAGGCAAGTCCGGCGAGCTTCCGTGAAAATGCCGTGCGCGACAATCGTGACTATGCGATCCTGCTGCGCAGGACGATGGATAACGTCAACCTCGGCGGCATCAATGTCATTCTGACGCCTGGGCGCTACAACGCCGCATTTTTTGAGCATTCTTATCTGGCCGAAAAAACCGACAGTGTCCTCGCCATGCCGAATGACTTGTTTGTGCAGAACTGCAAGCTGTATTACCGCAACGATCAGGGCAAGAGCCAGCGCGTCGGCGCAGTCTATCGCCGCCAGTCGGATGAATTTCTTGATCCCTGCACCTTCCGTGCGGATTCTGTCATCGGCGTGCCCAATCTCATGGCGGCCTATCGGGCAGGCAATGTCGCAATCCTCAACGCACCCGGCAACGGCGTTGCGGATGACAAGGGCATTTATTACTTTGTTCCAAAAATGATTTCCTATTATCTCGGCGAACAGCCGATCCTGCACAATGCGCCGACGTATCTGCCGATGTATGAAGCGGATCTAAAGATCGTTCTGGAAAATCTCGATCATCTGGTGGTCAAGGACGTTGCGGAGGCCGGTGGCTATGGCGTCATATTCGGCGACAAGCTCTCAAAGCAGCAGCTTGCGGACTGGAAAGCGCTCATTGAGCGCGAGCCGCGTCGCTTTATCGCACAGGAGGTCATTGACTTCCGTGATTTGGATATCATTGACGAGGGCAGGCGGGTGCCGCGCAAGGCAGATCTTCGCGCCTTTGTTCTCAGCAGTGACGAAACCTGCGTCTGGGCAAGCGGCCTGACCCGTTTTTCCCGCAATCCCGATTCATTCATCGTCAACTCATCACAGGGAGGAGGTTTTAAAGACACATGGGTACGATCTCGCTAGAAAAAAGGGACAGCCTGTATTGGCTGGGACGATATACTGAGCGCGTCTATACAACGCTCAAAGCGTTTTACAATTACTACGACCAGATGCTCGACCGGCAGGCGGACGCCTATAAAAATCTGTGCGAACGGCTGGATATCCCGAATATTTATCAAGGGGAAGCGGATTTTATCCATCGCTTTCTGTTCGATCCGGACGATCCGAATTCCATTTTCACCTCACTCAACCGTTCCTATGACAACGGTATTGTGCTGCGAAATGAAATTTCCAGTGATTCGCTCGCCTATATCCAGATGGCGCTGGACATCTATTCGGCCTCCTCTGCCTCGGATGTACCGACAATGGCGCTGCTTCCCGTACAGGATTATCTGCTGGCATTTTGGGCAAGCATTGACGATAACGTATATGATCAGCGCTGCCGCAGCATCATCAAATGCGGACGATACATCGAACGGCTCGACTTATTTCTGCGCCTGAGTTTCTCCTCCGAGGAAATCGAGCGCACGCTGTGCAAAATGACGCCGCGTCTTAAGCAGAGCGGCTTTGAGTACGACGCTGCAGTGCTGGACTCTCTGTATGCATATGTGAACGACAAGACGCTGCATACCCCGGGCTGGCGGCGCGGATGCGCCCGTTCGCTAATGACATTAATATCGGAATAACAGTTGGTGCATATATGAGAAAACTCAGTTTTACCCATAAAAAAGAGCTTCAATTTGATACGCCGGTTATCTCACACAGCTTTTCACTTCGGCTCGCGCCGCAAACCAACAGCCGTCAGATCATCTGTGACGTGCGCAAGGATATCAATCCCGCCGAGCATCTCACAGAGGTCACCGATGAGTGGGGCGCCCCAATGTGCATCGGCGACTGCTACAGCGAGCATCTTTCCTTTTGTTACTGCGTGTCCGGTATTGCTTGGGTACGTCCTACGCCATTTATCGAAGGGCCGGTGCATCCGGTCTACCGTTATGCCTCCGAGCTTACGCATCCCGGCCCCGCCATCAATCAGCTATTCAGCGCGGCGGACATACGGCAAGCGGAACCGCTCGAGCGCGCGAAGGCATGGATGCAGCTGGTGCATCGCACCGTGACCTATGAAAAAGGTGCGACAACCGTACAAACCACAGCCGAGCAGGTCGCGGAGCAACAAAAGGGGGTCTGTCAGGACTTTGCACATCTGATGATCGCGCTGTGCCGCCGCGACGGAATTCCCGCGCGTTATGTGGTAGGCTATTTATTTGGCGAGGGCGAAACACATGCGTGGGTTGAGACCTTTGACGGCAAACGGTGGTGTGGCTTTGACCCAACCAACAACTGTCTCATTGATGACGGCTATATCTGTCTGACAACGGGACGCGATTACAACGACTGTATTCTGGACAAGGGCTTTTTCCGCACACCGGGCTTTGCCTCCTGTACAGTCACGCAAACACAGTACGTCTCGGTCACGGTATATGACGCGACCTGATGACGCCATATGAAAAAAGCGCGGAGGCAGCCGGCTGCTTTCGCGCAATGGAGGAAGTTATATGATTCGAGAGGTCGTGTCCGTCGGCCTTCCTGTCGACGAGCGCTGGAAAATTATCAAAAACCGTATTGAGCCGCAGGGCGGTGCAAATTCTGCGATGAAGCGCATCTGCATCGTCACCGGCACACATGGCGATGAGCTGGAAGGACAATATGTCTGCTATGAGCTTGTACGCCGCATAGAAGAACACAGGGAACTGCTACACGGCATTGTCGACGTGTATCCGGCACTTAATCCGCTCGGCATTGATTCCATTACCCGTGGAATTCCCATGTTTGACCTGGACATGAACCGCATTTTCCCCGGCTCCAACACCAGTGCGACGGCGGAATATGTCGCGGCACAGATTGTTAACGACATGAGCGGCGCGGACGTTGTCATTGACATTCATGCATCCAATATCTTTCTGCGCGAGACACCGCAGGTGCGTGTCAACGAAAATACCGCAGACAGCCTGATCGAATATGCCAAGCTGCTCAATACCGATTTTGTCTGGGTTCATGCATCCGCAACCGTGCTGGAATCTACATTGGCGCACAGCCTGAACAGCACAGGCGTGCCGTGTCTTGTGGTGGAAATGGGCGTTGGCATGCGCATAACCAGAGAATACGGGATGCAGCTGGTTGACGGCATTTTCCGACTGATGTGCGAGCTGGGCATTTGGACGGGCGCGGCGCCGGACGTGCGCGAGCCGATTGTCTCACGTGACGGCCGCGTCGATTTTGTCAATGCGGAGGCCTCCGGCATTTTTGTACCCGACGTGAAGCATTGGGAACCAATTGAAAAGGGCGATCATCTGGGCGATATCGTCAGCCCGGCAACAGGCGAAATCCTGCATCATGTGACCGCGGCCGTCAGCGGACGGGTATTCACCCTGCGTGAATATCCCGTGGTCTATATTGGTTCGCTGCTCGCACGTATTTTACAGGATTCGGAGGTGGAGGACACATGATTCAGGATACATTATTTGAGCTTCCCTCCCCGTATCGTGATACGCTGACTGTCACAGGCTACCGGTTCGGGCGCGGGGAAAAATCTGTCTGCATTGCGGGCGCAATGCGCGGCAATGAAATCCAGCAGCTATACATCTGCTCTCAGCTTGTGCGCACACTGCAGAGCTTTGAAAAACGCGGATTGATTGTCAAGGGCAACGAAATATTAGTTGTTCCCTCCATCAACCACTATTCCATGAACATCGGAAAACGGTTCTGGGCGATGGATAATTCCGACATCAACCGCATGTATCCGGGCTATGACCGCGGTGAAACGACGCAGCGCATTGCGGCAGGCATTTTTGAAAAAATGCAGGGATATCGTTACGGTATTCAATTTACCTCGTTCTATATTCCGGGTGATTTCATCCCGCATGTTCGCATGATGGATACCGGCTATCAGTCCACCTCGCTTGCCAATCTGTTCGGCATGCCGTATGTCCTTGTGCGCAAGCCGCGCCCCTATGACACCGGCACACTCAACTATAACTGGCAGCTTTGGGACACCAATGCGTTCTCTGTCTACACCAAGGAGACTGACCACATTGACGAGGTATCCGCGCGCATGGCCATCGTTTCCGTGCTGCGTTTTCTCTCACGCATGGGCATTGTAAAATACCACTGCCACAGCGGATATGTCGCCACCATCATCAAGGACGAGGAACTGCGCTCGGTTCAGTCGCCACATGGCGGCATCTTCAAGCGCAGTAAGGTTCCGGGTGATGAAATCAACTACGGCGACGAGCTGGCGGAAATCATCCACCCCCTGGAGGGCAAGGTGATCGACCATATCTACGCGCCATGCGACGGCATCGTATTCTTTTCTCATTCTTCTCCGCTCATCAATGAACAGACGACCGCATTTCGCATTATACGGCGTTTACATGGTTAATTCTTTGCGGATTGCATCAATGGTCTCCGCCTCATATTCCGTGTTATAGATTGCGCGAATCGCACGATACATCACAGCCGCATCCCAATCGGGGTGCGGTTTTTTCAGCGCCTCAAGCAATGCGCGCGCCGCCGCGCCCGTCGCGTCCTGCCGGTCGAGCTTGCGAAACCCATCGGTGAAGTCCTCCGGGTAGTAGCCGTTGTTGTACAGGCACTGACAGCCGGGGTCAAGGTCATACTTCGACTGATGCAGCGCAAACAGCATACGCTCGATCTCCGATTCCGACGCATCCGAGCGCAGCATCGCCAGCGCGTCACGCACCAGCGCATTGCGCGTTTCCGTCATTTCAAGCGGATATAACGAATACGTCATGCTGAGCACCGCACCTAAAATGCGGTTTTGATCGTTTCGGTTCATGCGTCTCCCTCTTCTCCGGCTGCGCCGCACTTCGTTTCCAAGTAGGAAACCACACCGGCGAGCGCGTCTTGATTGTTATCCTGTACGACGACATCGACTGTGGCAAGCACATTGTCGCGCGCGTTGGCAGGCGCGAAGCTGATGCCGGCGGTCTGAAGCATCGGCAGGTCGTTCTGGCTGTCACCAATCGCACAGATATGATCGGGCGCAATTCCGGCATACTGTGCGGCGCGTCGCACGCCGTCGCCCTTGTGCCCGCCCTTGCAGGTCATCTCATAAAAAACCGGCGTGGAGAACGTCAGATTGAACAGCTGCTCCTGCGGCTGCAAAAACGCGCGCACCAACTCCATCTGCTCATGCGTGCCGGTAAAGTTGATCTTGCCCCACTGCTCCGGCGGCTCCGGAACATTCTCCAGAGGCGTCTCAATATAGGGTATATCGAGTAGTGCAAAATGCTCGCGTGAGGTCTCATTCATCCTGCATACATAAGAATGGTCGAGCAAAAACACCTCGATGCCCGCATACGGGAATTTTTCCATGACCGCGCGCGCAATGTCAATCGCACGTGCGTCCAAGCCCTCCATAAATACGATCTGCTGTGTGCTCTCATCACAGATGATCGCGCCGTTGAGATACACGCCGGGCGCGTTGCAGGGCAGCTGCGACCGATATGCCGCGGTCGCCGGGCGGGTGCGTCCGGTCGCCAGCGCAAATTTTCCGCCGTTTTCTGTGAAATAGCGCAGCGCTTCGATTGTTTTTTCCCCAATGCATCGTTCATCGTTCAGCAGCGTGCCGTCCATATCCGATGCGATCATCCAACCATCAAATTTGCCCATATTGACTCCTTACTCTGTCTAATACCGTTGTGAAATAATCCGGCAGCGGCGCCTGAAATGTCATGCGCTCGCCGGTTGTCGGATGGGTCAGCGTCAGCTCGCCCGCGTGCAGGCATTGCCCATCCAGCTTCCATGTATTTTTAGCAGGCCCATACAGCGGGTCGCCGACGATCGGATGTCCAATGTGTGCCATGTGCACGCGAATCTGGTGCGTGCGCCCGGTCTCCAACAAAAAGGTCAGATACGTGTAGCCGCTATAGCGCTCCAGCACGCGATAATGTGTGATCGCTTCACGTCCGCCGGCAACGACCGCCATTTTCTTTCGGTCGGTTTTATGGCGCGCGATCGGCGCACAGATCGTGCCTTCGTCCTCGCGCGGATCGCCATACACCACCGCAAAATACCGCCGGACGGCGGAATGCCGCTTGATTTGCTCTGCCAACGACTGATGCGCCCGGTCATTTTTTGCCACAACCAGCAGACCGCTGGTATCTTTGTCGATACGGTGCACAATGCCGGGGCGAATCTCTCCGTTGATGCCGGACAGGCTGTCGCCGCAGTGATACATCAGCGCGTTGACCAGCGTGCCGCTCCAATTGCCCGGCGCTGGATGAACGACCATTCCGCGCGGTTTATTGATCACGATGATATCCGCATCCTCATAAACAATGTCCAGCGGGATATTCTCCGGCTCAATCGCGGTCTCCCTCGGCTCGGGTAGCTCGATTTCCAGCACATCGCCCGCCGCCGCTTTTGCGTTTTTGCGTACAGCCTTTCCGAATAACGTGACGCAACCGTCCAGCATCAGATTCTGCACGGCGGATCGCGTCAGATCCGGCAGCTGTTCAGCAATCAACTTGTCCACGCGCTTGCCGACGTCCGATTGCGCAACAAGGATGATCCGTCTCATTTATCCGCATCCTCTTTGACGGCTTCATCACGATCCTTATGCTGAAACAGGCAATACAGCATGAACAGCACGACACCGACCGTCACATAGATATCCGCAATATTAAAGACCGGAAAGCTGATAAATGTTACCTCAATCATATCTACCACAAAATGCCTGAAAATCCGGTCAAGTACATTTCCAAGCGCACCAGCGGCAATGACAATCAGACCAAACCGGCCAAAGGTCGTCTGAATAAGATTTTTTCGCAGCACATAGGCGATCGCGCTCAATATGATCACCGTGAGGACAATAAACAGCCAAATCTGATTTTGCAGAATGCTAAACGCCGCGCCGCGGTTTTCCACATAGGTCAACTGCAAAACGCCCGGAACCAGCGGAATCGTTCCAATCGGCGCCAAAACAGTAACCGCCCAATATTTGACCACCTGATCGACTAAAACCATCGAAGCAATGGCCAACAATGTCATTAAGATCGTCAAAGCAGGTCACCTCTTTCAAAAAAGGAGGCAGAGGACGCATCCCCTGCCTCACAGAATGATTGTATTGTTTAACCAACAACCGACGCGCAGCGAGCACACAGGCACGGATGCTTTTCATTTGAGCCGACGGTCGGATCATAGATCCAGCAGCGGGCGCACTTTTCACCCTCGCTGTGGGAAACGGCAATCCGGATACCGCCAAGTGCGTCATACTCTGCACCCTCGCCCTCGCCGGTCTTGACCTCAACCGAGGAGACGATACACAGCTTGGACAGGTCTTCGCCGCAGCTATCCAAAAACGCTTTGCCGGCATCCGACGCTGTGATGACAACCTTTGCCTCAAGCGGCTTGCCGATCAGCTTTTCCGCACGAGCTTGCTCGAGCGCCTTGTTGACGTCGTCGCGCACAGAAATCAGCTTCTCCCACTGGATCATCTCTTCCTCGCTGAATGCCAGCTTCTCGTCGTACGATGGCATTTCATGCAGCACGACATTGCCGCGGTCTTCACCCTGCGCATGCGGCATTGCCTTCCAGATCTCATCCGCCGTAAAGCAGAGGATCGGCGCGAGCATGCGAACCAGCGCATCCAAAATGCGATAAATTGCGGTCTGTGCGGACAGGCGGCTCAGACCCTCGTCGCAGTACAGGCGATCCTTGATGACATCCAGATAAAAATTGGACATATCGACAACGCAGAAATTGTGAATGGCATGGGTGACAGTGTGAAATTCATACGCGTCATATGCTGCGCGTACACGGCCAACCAGATCATTGCACTTCATCAGTGCCCACTTATCCAGTGTGAGCATCTGGTCATAGGGCACCATCTGCTCAACGTCAAAGCCGTTCAGATTGCCGATGATATAGCGCGCCGTGTTGCGAATCTTGAGATAATTCTGCGACAGCTGCTTGAACATCTTTTTGGAAATCTTCATATCCGCGCGATAATCGGAGGAGGCTACCCACAGCCGCAGAAGATCCGCACCGTATTCCTTGGTGATCTCCTGCGGGCTCATGCCGTTGCCGGATGATTTGGACATCTTCTGCCGCTCCTCGTCCACAATCATGCCATGCGTGATAATGGTCTTGTACGGCGCAGTACCCTTGGTGGCAATCGCTGTCAGCAGCGACGACTGGAACCAGCCGCGATACTGGTCGTTGCCCTCCAGATAAACGTCAGCCGGATAGGCCAGCTCCTCACGCTGCTCCAGAACCGCCGCGTGGGTGGAGCCGGAGTCAAACCATACGTCCATCGTATCGGTTTCCTTGGTGAATGCGTCGCCGCCGCATTCGCACACAAAGCCCTCCGGCAAAATATCCTTCGGGTCAGTATCAAACCATGCGCCAATGCCTCTTTCGCGGAACAGCTTCGCAACTGCCGCGATCGTCTCCTCATTAATAATCGGCTTGCCGCACTTTTTGCAGAAGAAAATCGGAATCGGCACGCCCCACGTTCTCTGACGGGAAATACACCAGTCGGAACGCTCCTGAATCATTGAGGTCATGCGCTCCTCGCCCCATGCCGGAATCCACTGGATATCGTGGCAGGCCGCAACCGCCTTGTCCTTCATCGCGTCGACAGAGCAGAACCACTGCTCCGTTGCACGGAATATAATCGGGTTCTTGCAGCGCCAGCAATGCGGATAGGAGTGCTCGATCGTTTCGACCGCCAGCAGCGCACCCATTTGCTTCAGATCGTCAAGAATGACCGGATTGGTCTTTTCGTAGAACATGCCGGCATATTTGCCCGCATCCTCGGTTGCGTAGCCGCGGCTGTCAACCGGAACGATCATTGGGATTTCCGGATATTTCTGGCATACAATAAAGTCGTCCGCACCGAAGCCCGGCGCGGTGTGTACGCAGCCGGTGCCCGCCTCAAGCGTGACATGCTCGCCAACAATGACCAGCGATTCACGATCCATCAGAGGATGTTGTGTGGTGACGTATTCCAGCTCCGCGCCCGTCGTGGTACCGATGATTTCATACGATTCAATACCTGCGGAGGCAGCAACGGACGAAATCAGATCGGTTGCGAGGATATAGATCTCGCCGTTCGGAACCTTGACAAACGAATACTCAAAATACGGATTGAGCGAAATGGCAAGGTTGCCCGGCAGCGTCCATGTCGTGGTCGTCCAAATAACAAAGTAAACGTTTTCCGTCGTGCCAATGACCGAGCTGATCTTGCCCTTGTCGTCCTTCACTGCAAACTTGACATAGATGGATTCACAGGAATTATCCTTGTATTCGATCTCCGCCTCCGCCAGCGCGGTCTCATCATGCGGGCACCAGTAAACCGGCTTCATGCCACGATAAATATAGCCCTTTTTCGCCATCTCGCCAAAGACTTCGATCTGCTTTGCAACAAAATCGTTGGTCAGCGTCAGATAGGGGTGATCCCAATCACCGACGACGCCGAGACGCTTAAACTGCTCGCGCTGCGTGTTGACATGCTCCAGTGCAAACTCCTTGCACTTTTCACAAAAGTCCTCATTGCTAACCTTATGACGATCCAGACCAAAAGCAGCGATCGCCTGACGCTCAATCGGCAGGCCATGGGTATCCCAGCCCGGCACATATGGCGCCTTAAAGCCCGCCATGTTTTTATAGCGGACGATAAAATCCTTCAAAATCTTATTGAGCGCATGACCCAAATGCAGATTACCGTTGGCATATGGAGGGCCATCATGCAAAATAAAGAGCGGCTTTCCCTCATTCTGCTCCATCAATTTATCATAAATTCGATCCTCTTCCCACTGCTTGAGAAATTCCGGCTCGCGCTTGGGAAGACCCGCGCGCATCGGAAAATCAGTCTTTGGAAGATTGATTGTTGCATTGTAATCCTGCGGCATTAAACCGTACCATCCTTTCTAGCTTCGCGCCTCACGGCGCTGCCACGCCGCAACGGGCGTGCTATATTGCAAACAGCATGCGCTGTTTATCGTCAAATTGATCTATGTTCAATCCTGTGAAGAGCCGCTTACCTCAACGGTAAATTTCTGTTCCATTCCCTGCTGTGCGGCAAGAATTTCCTCTTTGGAAAATACGCGCGTCAAATCCTCCGCATCGCCCGGCTCAACTGCATCCGGCGTCATTTCGATTTCCGGCTCTACCGGACGCTCGATTCTGCCCTGCATGGTTTCCGTCTTAGTCTGCGCGACAGCATCAGGCTTTGCTGCCGGCGCGGGGTCTGATGCGGGAGCGCTCTTCGGCGCCGGCTGCGCAGGCACGCGCGCGCCGAGCGCCTCAATGCGGCTGGTTTCTTCGCGGAATGCATGTGACATCTGCTGGATAAACGCAGCACATTCCTTCTGCGCCTGACGCATATTTGCCTGCGTCTGCAATGCCTGCTCATGATATTGCCGCACAACCGCCTCACATTGCGCCGCCGTCTCTGTCCGCAGCTGCTCCGCCTCCGCGCGTGCGCGTGAGAGCAGCGCATCCGCTTCCGCTTTTGCCTTCGCAGTGGTTTCATCCGCAATTGTCTGTGCCGTGAGCAGCGACTGATGCAGACCATTTTCGATCTTGCGATATTCCTCAATCTTTTCGACCAGAACCTTCATCTTCATGCGCAGCTCTGTGTTCTCATTTTCCAGTGCATCCATATCGTCTGCCACCTGATCGAGCAGCTCATCTACACTCTTAGTATCATACCCGTTGAAAACAGCCTTTTCAATGATATATTCCCGAATTTCCTTGGAACTTAACATTGGAACCTCCTCATAATCCCGATAATATACAAACTGGAAAATGGCCGGGTCACCCCGGCCGATTGGAATCTGTAAGCGAAGCGGTCAATACATCAGAGCAGAGCATACAAAAGTCTCTGCACCACTATCAGAATGAAAAATGCCAAAAGCGGCGAAAAGTCCAATGGCATCGTATTGAGCGCCTGAAACCGGCTGAGCAGTCTACGGCAGGGTGCAACCATCGGCTCCGTCAGCATATACAGCAGCTCGCCAATGCGCGAGGCCTGAATCTGTGGGAACCACGAAACAAGCGCACGAAAAACAAGCAGCCACTGCAGCAAGCCAAGCAGCCGTATTGTCAAATACGCGATAATCATAGAAAAAAATTCTAAGCTCCTTTAAAAACGTGCGGTGCACAATCAGAAGCGCATGCCGCTGTTTTCCAGTTCGCTGATGATATCATCCCCGACGATCTCAACATCTAACGGCGTGATAAGATAGGTGCCGGTGGATACACGCTTGATTTTTCCCTCAATGGCATAGGTCACGCCGCTGAGGAAGTCGAGCATACGCTTGGAGACCTCCTTATCCGTCGTCTCCAGATTCAGTACAACCGTCATCTTATTCTTCAGATGATCCGCAATGTCCGCAACGCTGTTGAATTGATCAGCCTTTACAAGAACGACTGCCAGCTTGGTCGTCGCATTGATGCTGACCACACGGTTGTTGTTCGGATTTGTTCTGGTCATAGCTGAGTCAGAATAGTTCGACGGTGCCTGCCGAGCCTGTGAAGCGCGCGATGCCTCTGCATGACTGTACGCAGAACGGGCTGATTCTTGCGAGCTTTGATACGGATCATTTGCCGGCTCCGCAGCTGCTTCATACTCTTCCTGCTCCATGTCGAAGTCGTCGTCGTCATCTACTTCACCGCTAACCCAGCGCTTAAAATCATTCATAAAACCCATTTTTGCTTCCTCCTGAATGGAACATACTTTCAAATTCATCAATAATGGCGAGCACCGAAGATCACCGTGCCCAGCCGGACAATTGTTGCCCCACAGGAAATCGCTTCCATATAATCGGCGCTCATTCCCATAGACAAACAGTCCATGGAAATATTATCGTATTTTTTTGCCGATATGTCAATAAATAGTTTGGACATTCTGTCGAAATAAAGAGTTTTTTCTTCATTTGGCTTTGTTTTTGGTGGAATTGCCATCAAACCGCGAACGCGGACATGCTGAAAACCGGCAATTTTCTCCAGCGAAACGGGCAGCTCCTCTGGCGAAAATCCGGATTTGGACGGTTCCGCGCCGATATTAACCTCCAACAGAATGTCCTGTACGACGCCCGCCTTCGCCGCTTCCCTTTCAATCACAGCAGCTAATTTGACAGAGCTGACCGATTCGATCATCTCCACCTTTCCGATGAGATACTTGACCTTATTGGACTGAAGCGTGCCAATAAAATGCAGTGGCTTCCCTTCATAGGCATGCTGCTCATATTTCCCCAGCAGCTCCTGCACGCGATTTTCACCGCAGACATCCACGCCCGCCTCGACAGCTGCGCGCACGCGCGCCGCGTCGTTCATTTTTGTCGCTGCGACCAAGGTGATCTCCTCCGGTTTTCTGCCGCAGGCGGCCGCCGCCTGTGCGATGTGCGCTCTTGCCGTCTGCACATTTCGCACGATTTCGTTCCGTTCTGCCTCTGTCATTTTACAACCTTCTTATTATCCAAATCTTTTGCTTCCACAATAATATCATCACCCGCGACAAGCGAGTCATTGCCTGTCACGTTTTGCTTGACGATGTAATAATCCGTGCCCTCGTACTGCACCTCAATCTTTTTATAACTCGATACCGCGTTGGACAGGACATAGACGCCCATCTCCGGATCTTCGTCCTCACGAACCGTCTGCATACGAACCGCTGACTTCGGGACGCGAAGCCCTGAATACGAGCCGATGACAACCGTCGCGACCTGCTTTCGCATGGCGACAAGCGCCTCATCCATGTCCAGCGCCTTGAAAACGACCAGCGTTTTCTCAGAATCGCTGTCGCCGCGAATCGCGTCCACCGTCACGCGCACGTCATGGTTAACCTGCGAAAAGCGCAGCTTGACCGAGCCGCCCTGCTTCAGGCGCGCCGCATCCTCGTTGTCCACGGTTGCGGCAAAATACCATGTATATCCAGTGACAATCTTGCCCTTGCCCGCGCTCGTCTCACCCTGCTCGTCTAATAAATGGTCCAGCCCACGAAGCGTCAAATTATCCACCACGTCGGTTGTCAGCACACTCTCATAGCCGTCAATCGATTCGCAGAAATAGCCGCCGTACGGCGAGGTGATCTCCTTGGTCTTGCCCGCAAGCCGCTCTCGCAGCTCATCCGCCTGCTCCTGCAGCGCAGAGACCTCCGTCTCGATATCTTCCACATCGGTCTGCAGCGAGCTTCCCTTGAGCGCGAGCTGACGCAGCTCTGCGGCAAGCGAGGCAGTCTGTCCGACAGTCGCCTGCTCCGCCTCATTGCTGATCGCGTTCATCTGGGAGACGATCTTTTGATTGATCTGGTTGGAATTCGTGCTGATGGATGCAATCTCCTGCAGCATTTCCAGCTGTGTGATGTTATCCTCAATATTGCGCAGCTCGCGGCTGACGGATAGGGCATCCTCGTCCTCATACTCTGTGATGAGAGATGCGCCGATCTGTACCTTTTCCCCGTCGGAATAATTATATTCCACCGTATCGCCCTCGGCAATATCGATCACGCGCTCGTCGCGGATAAAGTATCCCGTTGTCGAAAAGGCATCATCCATCGAAACCTGTACCGCCGGTGTGGTTTTGATTGGATTATAATTGTTTACAACAAAGCTGATCGCGCCGTAAACCAGCGTCAGCACAAAGATGATAATCGGTACGCGCAGCGTTTTGTTGATGCGCAGCTGGCCGATGCGCCAAACCTGATTGGAATGCTTGCCGCTTCGCTTTGTCGTTTTTCTCCTTGAAACCGGAGACGGTTTGAATGCCATAGAAGTACTCCTATCGGCAGGATGTACATTATTCCGCTGTCGTCTCTCGCCGTCCGGACATATCCAGCCTGCGCTGTGGGATCACCGTAGAGATCGCGTGCTTATAAATCATCTCCTGCTTGCCGTCACAGTCAAACAGTACAATAAAAGTATCAAAGCCGCGCACAATGCCGCGAAGCTGAAAGCCATTGGTCAGAAAAACCGTCAGCGGGATTTTCTCCTGCCGCGCCTTGTTCAAAAACATGTCCTGTAAATTGATTTCATTTTTCATTATATCGCAATCCTCCCGAGATGTATAGGGTCTATCTGAAAAGTCGAACAATTTAAAAGTTTGTTTTCAGATACCGCCTAGAAATACTTTTACTATCGTACACCTCGGGCGGTCAAAATTTCTGTCGCTTGCTGAAGAACCGCCAAAAAATCATCGGGAGAATTGTAATACAGCCAGTGTACCCGCGTATCGCGCCGCAGCCATGTCAGCTGCCGCTTGGCGTACTTGCGCGAGGCGCGCTTGAGCGCCTCGACACAGGTTGACATCTCCGCCTCCCCGCACAGATAGGGCACAAGCTCCTTATAGCCAATGGCCTGTGCCGCTGTGCCGACAAGCTGACCGCCATCCAACAGACGGCGCGTCTCCTCGACCAGTCCCTGCTCGATCATCCGATCGACGCGGCGATCAATGCGGTCATAGAGCACCTGTCGATCCCTTGGACACACCGCGAGTAAAATCGCGTCATATTTGGGCTGCTTACGTTTGTTCTGCGCATTGAGTTCACCGATCGTCATACCGGTTTGCTCATATACCTCCAACGCGCGAATGACGCGCTTGACATTGTTTTCATGGATGCGTGCGGCAGATTCCGGGTCGACTGCGCGCAGCATCTCATGTAAGGCATGTGTACCCTCCCGCTGCGCAATCGCGCGATATTTTTCTCGCGCTGCCAAGTCCATTTCATCGCCGGAAAACGTGCTGCCCTCGATCAATGCATCCAGATACAGTCCCGTACCGCCGCAGATGATCGGTGTTCTGCCGCGCGCCAGAATGTCCTGCGCACATGCGTCCGCCATCTGCTGATAGCGCGCGACGGAAAATCGCTCCGTCGGCTCCACGACGTCAAACATATGATGCACAACGCCGTCCCGTTCCGTCATGTCCGGCTTTGCTGTGCCGATATCCATGCCGCGGTACAGCTGCATGGAATCGGAGGAAATAATTTCAGTATCCAGCTGCTTTGCCAGCGCAATGGACAGCGCGGTCTTTCCTGACGCGGTCGGCCCGGCAATGCAAACCAGCTTTGGCGCGTTCATTGGTTCACCCGCTTAAACATCTTATCCAGCTCGTATTTGGTCAGCCGCACCGTTACCGGTCTGCCATGCGGGCAGCAGGTCACCTCCGGATCGGCCAGCACGCGGTCACACAGCGATTGCAGCTCCATCATGCTGGTTTCGCTGCCCGCCTTAATAGCCGCCTTGCATGAGACAGTGTGAATCAAATCGTCCAGCCGGTCGGGTACCGGTGTGCGGCGATCCATCAGCTTCTGCGCCATCTCGGATACCGTCACGCCTAAATCCCCCGCATCCAGATAAGCAGGAGCTTCGCGCACGGCGATACTGTGCTGTCCAAACGGCTCCATTGCAAAGCCAAGCGCGCGAATCTGTTCCATGCCCTCAAGCAATGCCGCATATTCCTCACCGGAGAGGTTGACCACCACCGGCGTGATCAGCAGCTGCGTCGGGATGTCCGCCTTCTGCCGCAGCTGGTTAAAGATCATCCGTTCATGTGCCGCATGCTTGTCAATCAATATCAGCCCGTCCGCATCCTCCGCAATGATGTACGTTTCAAAGCAGCTTCCGATTACGCGGGCGCGCGGCAGTGGCGTCAGCGGTTCAATATCCTGTGCGGACGCCATCTGCTCCGCCGGCATGTCCGTTGGCTGATCTTCCTCCGCCTGCTTTGCGGTCTGTATGTCAAAGCCCTGCTCCGGCTGCTTTTGCGGCGTGCTCTCCAGCGCCTCCGCCTGACTCTCTGTGTCCATACCCACTGTGCGCAGCGCGGCCGCATCGCTGTCATCCACATCAACGAACGGCAAAAATCCGCTGCGTTTGGGTGAAGGAACACGTCCGACAGGCGGCGCCGCTTTATGAACGCCAGACGATTCACGTCCAGCCTGATAAGCAGAGCGCGTGCGCAGTGTGCCGCTTTCTCCGTGCGGCGCGTCATTCAAAAAAACCGTACGCACGACAGATGGCGACGCGGCCTCATCCGGCTGGCTCTCGCGAGCCGGCGGCTGCTTTGCCTGTATCTCCGGAATGTTGTCATCGCCCGCAAGCGCGCCCTTACAGGCGGCATATACAGCGGAAAACACCTGTTTTTCCTGCGAAAACTTGACCTCTGTTTTAGCCGGGTGTACATTGACATCCACCTGCGACAGCGGCAGCGTGATGCACAGACAGCCATATGGGTACTTGCCCGTAATAATGCGGTTGCGGTAGGCCTCCTCCATCGCCGCCTGTATCAGCTTGGACTTGACGAACCGTCCATTGACAAAAAAGTGCTGATAGGTGCGGTTGGCACGCGGCGCATGCGGCTTGGAGATATGCCCCCACACCTTCACGCCGTTCATTTCCAGCTCCGGCACGTCAATCAGATTGCTCGACAGCTCCTTGCCAAAGACGCTGAACACCGCGTTTTTCAGCTGTCCGTTTCCCGGCGAATGAAATACATCCTTGCCGTCACGGATGCAGCGAAACATAATTTCCGGATGGCTCTCCGCCGCGTGCTCCACGGTAGAGAGAACATAGCCGGCCTCCGTAAAATCCTTCTTTAAAAATTTCATACGCGCCGGCGTATTATAAAACAGGTCGCGGATGAGAAACGTCGTGCCGTCCGGGCAGCCCGCCGGCTCATTGGCGACGATTTTGCCGCCCTCCAATGCCAGATGCGTTCCCTCAACCTGGCCGTGCTGCTTGGTAAACAGATCGACCTTGGAAACCGCGCAGATCGCGGCCAGCGCTTCCCCGCGAAAGCCCAATGTGCCAATGCGGGTCAAATCCTCTTTGGTGCGAATTTTACTGGTTGCATGGCGGCGAAACGCAATCGGCGCATCCTCCGGCGACATGCCGCAGCCGTTGTCACAGATGCGCAAATAAGAAATACCGCCGTGCTCCAGCTCGACCGTGATCTGTGTCGCACCCGCGTCAATCGCGTTTTCTACCAGCTCCTTGCATACGGAGGACGGCCGCTCGACCACTTCGCCAGCCGCAATCAGATCCGCCATATGGGAATCCAGCTCATGTATCACTGCCATATGATCGCTCCTCTCCATCCTGTTATGACTGCGCCATTTTTTGCAGCTCAAACAGCAGATTCATAGCCTCAATCGGCGTTATGGTATTGAGATTGACCGCACACAGACGCTCTCCGATCTCATTTGACCGGATGTCCGCCAGCGAAATCTGTTCCTCCTCCGGCTGCACCACTGCCATCTCATACAGATCCAGCTTAGGCGCCGTCGCCTCCAGATCCTTTAAAATGCTCTTTGCACGGCGCAGCACCGGCTTGGGAATGCCCGCCAGCTTTGCTACGGCAATGCCAAAGCTGTCATCCGCGCCGCCCGGTACGATCTTGCGCAAAAACGTAATGTCGTCCCCGCGCTTCTTGACGGCAATATTGTAGTTCTTGATGCCGTCGATCATGTCCTCCAGGGCAGTCAGCTCATGATAATGCGTCGCAAACAGCGTGCGCGCGCCCAGTCTCTTTGGATCGGCAATGTATTCCACAACGGCGCGCGCGATGCTCATCCCGTCAAAGGTTGAGGTGCCGCGTCCAATCTCATCCAGCACAACCAGGCTGAGGCGCGTCGCGTGCTGCAAAATATCTGCGACCTCGCTCATTTCCACCATAAAGGTGGACTGCCCGCTCGCCAAATCGTCCGATGCGCCCACACGGGTAAACACACGATCCGCAATACCGATACGCGCCTCACGCGCCGGCACAAACGAACCCATCTGCGCCATGATAGTAATAAGCGCAACCTGGCGCATATAGGTTGATTTACCCGCCATATTCGGGCCGGTAATGATGGCAACTCGGTTGGCCTTATCATCCAGCAGCGTATCATTCGGAATGAACATGGTTTCGCGCAGCACGCGCTCAACCACCGGATGCCTCCCATCCTTGATATCAATGACCGGCGAATAAGACACCTCCGGACAGCAGTAATTGTACAAATCCGCAATTTCTGCCAGCGAGCATAGCACATCGGTCTGCGCCAGCGTCTGTGATGTCCTCTGCACGCGGTGCACCGCCGCTGAAATCTGCTCGCGCACCTCTGTAAACAGCTGGTATTCCAGCTCAGCTATGCTGTCCTGTGCCTGCAAAATCATATTTTCAAACTGCTTGAGCTCTTCCGTAATATACCGTTCGCAATTTGCAAGCGTCTGCTTGCGGACATAGTTGGGCGGCACGCTGTCAGCATACAGCTTGGATATCTCAATGTAATATCCAAACACCCGATTATAGCCAATTTTCAGCTTGGCAATGCCGGTCGCCTCGCGTTCCCTCTGCTCCATCTCCGCAATCGCATTCGCGCCGCCGTTTGCGATATTGCGCAGCTTGTCCAGCTCCTCGCTGTAGCCATCGCGGATAAATCCGCCTTCCCGCACGGAAAACGGCAGCTCCTTTTCACCGTCCAACCGAATGGCGCAGTCGATCAGCTGCTTGATATCCTCCAATTCATCCATGGACTCCGCGAGCGTCTGTAGGAGCGGCGCGCTGCATTTCTCCAGCTGCGCACGGATGGCCGGTACATGCTCCAGCGTCGCATGCATCGTGCGCAGATCGCGGCAGTTGGCCGACGCATAGACCACACGGGTAATCAGACGCTCCATATCAAAGATCTGTCGCAGCTCCTCCATGAGCGCCTGCCGGCAGATGAAATTCTCCTTCAGCTCCGCCACAGCCTGCTGGCGGCGCAAAATCTGATTGGGACTGCGCAGCGGCTTTCCCAGCCACTGGCGCAGCATGCGCGCGCCCATCGCACAGCGCGTCTTGTCCATCACCCACAACAGCGAGCCTTTTTTCTCCTTGGTTCGCATCGTCTCGAACAACTCCAGATTGCGTCTTGCATTCATGTCAAGCTCCAGATATTGTCCCTGTTGATACAGCTGAATCGTGTCCATACCGGACATCTCCTGCTGTTGTGTCTGCGTCAAATAGGTCAACAGCGCACCTGTCGCGCAGATGACTAACGGGTGCTCCTCCCACGGCTCGCCGGCGCAAACCGCAAACCGTTCGCGCAGCTGCTGCGTGCACGTATCTGGATCGTATGCGGTTTCCGGCATGGTTTCCGCGCCGCGGGTTAAATTGTCATGCACAAAGGCGTTCAGCACTTTCTCATTCGCCGCCGCACAATTAAACAGCAGTTCATGCGGCTGAAAACGCCCCAGCTCACGGCACGCATATTCCAGCATATTGCTGCCGGACATATCCGTTGCAAGCACCTCACCCGTCGTGATATCCGCAAAGCAAATACCCACGCCCGCTTCATTCAAATAGACCGATGCAATATAGTTATTGCAGTCCTCATCCAGCATAGATGCGGCTATGACCGTGCCGGGTGTGATCGTGCGGATAATCTCACGGCGAACCAGCCCCTTTGCCTTCTTCGGATCCTCTGTCTGCTCACAGATGCACACCTTATGCCCATTTTTGACCAGCTTTGCGATATAATTTTCACTGGAATGATAGGGAATGCCGCACATCGGCGCGCGCTCCTCCTGCCCGCAGTCCTTGCCGGTCAGCACAAGGTCAAGCTCCTTTGACACCAGCTTGGCGTCGTCAAAAAACATCTCATAAAAATCGCCCAGCCGATACAGCAATACCGCATCCTGACAGGTCTCTTTGATTTCCAAATACTGCCGCATCATCGGCGTAAATTCAGCCATGGTCTCCCCTTCTATCATGCTCTGCCGTACAGTGCGCGCAGAGAGGTTCTTTCAATTTCAACTTCGACGAAATCGCCTATCGCAAGCGCATCGCCGCGGCACAGCACAAGCAATCCGCCGTCCGTGCGCCCGCAGTGCGTATACACGCTCTCCTGCTTGCCGTTGGAAAGCCCGTCGATCAGCACAGTCAGATGTTTGCCCAGATAGGCATCCTGCCGCGCCTGATTGATGATCTCCTGCTGCGCGAGCAGGCGGTTAAACCGCTCCTGTTTTTCCGCCGCCGGCGTACTGTCCGGCATGTCCGCCGCCGGCGTGCCGCTCCGTCTGGAGTACAGGAAGGTATAAAGCACATCATATTGACACCGTTGCACAACATCCAGCGTTTCGGCAAAATCAGTCTCTGTTTCGCCCGGAAAACCGACAATAATGTCGGATGAGAGCACAACGTCCGGCATTTTTTCACGCGCTTTTTCGATCAGCGCGATATAAGCCGCCCTGGTATAGCCGCGGTTCATTCGTTGCAAAATCACGTCCGAGCCGGACTGGAACGGCAGATGCAGCTGATGGCAGATATGTGTGCCGCGCGCCATGACGTCAAACAGCTTCTCCGACGCGTCCTTCGGGTGGCTCGTCATAAAGCGCAGGCGATATGCCCCGGGGATCACGTCAAGCCGCGCCAGCAGATCGGCAAAATCCATGCCGATATCCAAATCCTTGCCATAGGAGTTGACATTCTGTCCGAGCAGCGTGATATCCTTATAGCCCTCGTCGATCAGCTGCCGCAGCTCCGCCTCGATGTCCTCCGGGCAGCGGCTGCGCTCCCGCCCGCGCACATATGGCACGATACAATACGTGCAGAAGTTGTTGCAGCCGTACATGATGGACAGCCACGCGTGACAGCCCTCGCCCCGCTGCACCGGCAGTCCCTCGGCAATTTCTCCCTTCGGGTCGCCCGAAATATCAAAAATCCGCTTGCTGCCGCTTAATCTGCGCAGCAACAGCTCCGGAAATCGCCACAGCATATGCGTGCCGAACACAATATCCACACGCGGATAGCTCTTCCTGATTTTTTCCGTGATGTGCTCCTGCTGCACCATGCAGCCGCACATGCAAATTATGACGTCCGAACGCGTGTCCTTGAGATGGGTATACTGTCCCATAATACCGAACACGCGCTTTTCCGCATGCTCACGCACCGCGCAGGTGTTGACGACGATCACATTTGCCTGTGCCGCCTGCTCCGCGCGCACAAAGCCCATCTGCGCCAGCATGCCGGCGATGCGCTCGGTATCCGCCTCGTTCTGCTGGCAGCCAAAGGTCTGGCAAAAATAACGCGGCGGCTCGGGCAGCAGCGCGTTGCGGCGGCTGAGCTGCTCCATACAATCCAGCTGCTGCGCGATCTGTTCTTTTGGTATTTGTCTTGTATTCATAGATTCATCCAACGTTATCGAAATGGATTGAGCTGCGCGTCATATACCATCAGGTGATGATACAGCGCGCCGT
>CAZEMM010000007.1:0-50970 GCA_964513445.1 uncultured Butyricicoccus sp.
CGTCACGCATCATGCGCTCCATCGGGTACTCACGGATGTAGCCGTAGCCGCCGAACAGCTGGAGAGACTTGGTGGTAACTTCCATTGCAGTCTCCGAAGCAAACAGCTTCGCCATAGCAGCTTCCTTGTTGTACGGCAGATCATGATCCTTGTTGAATGCAGCGCGACGAACGAGCAGACGAGCTGCCTCGATGGAGGTCTCCATATCCGCTACCATCCACTGCAGACCCTGGAACTTGGAGATCGTCTTGCCAAACTGTACACGCTCCTTCATGTACGCAACAGCCTGATCCAGCGCGCCCTGCGCAATACCCAGCGCCTGGGAAGCGATACCGATACGGCCGCCGTCCAGCGTGGTCATCGCGATCTTAAAGCCCTGGCCTTCCTTGCCCAGCAAACGGTCTGCCGGAATATGAACATCCTCAAATACCAGCTCAGCGGTCTGCGAGCCGCGGATGCCCATCTTGTGCTCGATCTTGCCGATAGAGAAGCCCGGATCATTCTTGTCCAGAATGAATGCGGAAATGCCGCGGTTTCTCTTGCTCTTATCAGTCATTGCAAAAATAACATAGGTGTCTGCAATGCCGCCGCCCGTGATAAATACCTTAGAGCCATTGATGATGTAGGAGCCATCCTCCTGCTTCTCAGCAGTGGTCTGCTGTGCAGCGGAATCCGTGCCGGCATTCGGCTCAGTCAGACCGAACGCGCCGGTCTTCTTGCCGGAAATCAGCGGACGCAGCCACTTTTCCTTCTGCTCCGGGGTGCCGTACTTGAAAATCGGCCAAGCGCCAAGCGTTGCATGAGAAGAAATAATACAGCCGGTCGTGCCGCAGAAGCGGGATGCTTCCTCAATTGCGATGGAATAGCAGATGGTGTCGCCGCCGGAGCCGCCCAGCTCCTTCGGGAACTGAATGCCCATCAATCCATACTTGCGCAGCTTCTCAACCGTCTCATGCGGATAACGCTCCTGCTCGTCGATTTCCGCAGCAATTGGCTCGATTTCATTTACCGCGAACTCACGGCACATCTTCTGAACCATTGCCTGCTCTTTTGTCAGCCTAAAATCCATACCAGTTAACCTCCCAAAAAATGAATTCCAGAAAATTATAATACAAACGTGCTGTGGGATTTCCCGCGCCCTTGAGCTGCACGATGCATTTCCGGGAATGTTGGTAAATTTCGCACGCGCATACGCGTACAATAATATTATAAACGATCCATAATGTTTGTCAATATTTTCACGGAGGAAAATTGTTTAAAATAATCAATTTGCCAACAATATGACCAATATTTTTCATCTTGATTTACTATTTGTTACAATTTTAACAGAAAAAATCGTCAACCTATACAAATCGTGTTCACGTCCCGTTTGAAATATATAAATACGCCTTTGCGCGCAAAACGAGGCTGTAACGTTTTTATGACGCTACAGCCTCCAAATCATAACGCTTCGCACTGCGCGAGCCAGAGCGCGCTGACCGCGTCAGACGGCATGCGCCAATCGCCGCGCGGCGAGAGCGTGACCGTGCCAACCTTCGGGCCATCCGGCAGACAGGAGCGCTTAAACTGCTGCATAAAGAACCGCCGCACAAACGTCGTCAGCCATTTTTTGATGGTTGCTCCGTCATATGTGCCGGCAAACGACTGCTTCGCCATGCGATAGATTTTCTTCGGCTCCATTCCAAAGCGCACGAAATAATACAGGAAGAAATCGTGCAGCTCATACGGGCCGACCAGCTCCTCGGTTTTCTGCGAGATTTTGCCGTCCTTCGGCGGCAGCAGCTCGGGCGAAACCGGCGTTGCCAGCACATCGCGCAGCACGCGGCCCGTCTCACCGCCCGCTCTTTCCGCCTCATATGCCGTCAGATAGCGCACCAGCGTCTTGGGAATCGACCCGTTGACGCCGTACATCGACATGTGATCACCGTTGTACGTCGCCCAGCCGAGCGCCAGCTCGGACAGATCGCCCGTGCCGATGACCATACCGCCAGTTTTGTTGGCGATATCCATCAGCACCTGCGTGCGCTCACGCGCCTGTCCGTTTTCAAACGTGACGCTGTGGTCATCCATATCGTGCTCGATGTCGTTGAAATGCTGCGTGACCGCCGCGCCGATCCCAATGGTTCTGCACGTCGTGCCATAGGCGGCGGCGAGCGTCAGCGCGTTATTTTTCGTGCGGCTGGTTGTACCGAAGCACGGCATCGTGACCGCGATGATGTCCTTTCGGTCGCGCCCGAGCAGGTCAAACGCGTGTACCGTCACGATGAGCGCCAGCGCGGAATCCAGGCCGCCGGACAGGCCGACGACCGCCGTCTTAGCATGGGTATGGCGCACGCGCGTGGCAAGTCCGGTCGCCTGCAGCGTCAAAATTTCCTCGCAGCGCTCCGCCAGATCCGCCTTGTCGGACGGCACAAACGGCGTCTGTGCAATGTGGCGCGTCAGCGTGGTCTCGCGCAGCTGCATGTCAAACGATGTCTCCGTGATCCTGTCGCAGGCCGCGTCAAACGCAAACGTATTCTCACGGCGGCGTTCATAATCCAGGCGGCGGACGTCAATTTCCGATACGGTCAGGCCGGTTTGAAAGCGCGGGGACTGCGC
The DNA here is from genome assembly GCA_964513445.1 of uncultured Butyricicoccus sp. Classification (GTDB taxonomy): domain Bacteria; phylum Bacillota; class Clostridia; order Oscillospirales; family Butyricicoccaceae; genus Butyricicoccus_A. The sequence continues at coordinate 2,599 of CAZEMM010000007.1, forward strand.
GAGAATCGAGCCGTTTTCCGCGATGATGTTGTGCGCGGCAAAGACCAGATCGGTGGAGGATTCGCCCTGTCCCGCGTCACAGTAGACATAGCCGCACTGTCCGCGCCCCGACTGGATGCGCACCAGATCGCGGCGATAGGCCGCCTTGCCGATGATTTCATCCGAGGCGGACAGGTTATAAAGAATCGTCGCGCCCGCGCGCGCCAAATTGCTGGACGGCGGATTCGACACCCACAAATCCTCGCAAATTTCCGCCGAAACGGAAAATTCCTGCATACCCGCACAGGTAAAAATCTGGTTGGGATCGAGCGTAAATTCCTGTCCGTCCCAATCCAGCGTCTCAAACGTGTCGTCAGACGCCGCCGTAAAATGACGCAGCTCATAAAACTCCGTATAATTCGGGATATTTTTCTTCGGAATCATGCCGAGGATCGCACCCTTATGCAAAAAAACCGCACAGTTATACAGCGCCTCACGCACGCGCACCGGCATGCCGATCAAAATCAGCATATCCATGCCCGCCGTCTCGTGCGCAATGCGCAGCAGCTGCCGCTTTGCCGCATCGAGCAGCACATGATGCAAGAATAAATCCGAGCAGGTATAGCCGGTCAGGCACAGCTCGGGAAATCCGATGACCTGTACGCCCTGCTCATCCGCCTCGCGGCACAGCGCAAGGATATGGTCCGCGTTAAATGCGCAGTCCGCCACATGAATTTCCGGCGTGGCAGCCGCGACCTTGATAAATCCATCTCTCATGTATGTCCACCTCTCGGGTCGTTTATGATGCTATTATACCCCAATCGGACACAAATGAAAATAAAAACTTGCCATTGGACACAAATCTGCGCAAATCTCAGCCTTCCGCGATGACCTCCACCTCTCCGGTACGGGCAGCGCGCACGCAGATGTGCCGTGCGGTTTTATACTTTCCCGTCCGCCAGTCGCGGTCCGCAATCACCTGCTCCCATTCCGGCGAAATACGCGTGCTGTCGCATTCGTCGAACGTCTGGAACGACACATCGACCGGCCCCGCCGTAAAATTCTTCACCCGCCATTTGCGAAAGCTCAGCGGCATCTCAAAGGCGATCACCTCGCCTGCCGGACACGTCTTGCGCATACAAAACAACATATCCACACCTCACAGAAAAATTGTAATGAAATAATACGATTTGTATTCTAACGCCGTTCGACGCGCTTGTCTACTGCAAGCGCTGCTCAACCTGTGGATAACCTTCGTGAAGAAAGCAAACAGCCCCGCGACGGAATCCGTCGCGGGGCCGGGTCATAGAAATTTGTATTACGTCTCGTCGCCTTCGGAATTGGTATAGGTATCGCTGTCCGATTCGGAATCGGACCCGCTGTCACTCGTTTCCGTGTCGCTGTCCGCCGTCGGGAATTCCGGCGGCGTGCTGTCCGAAACCTCGAAGTGTACCGGACGGCTGCTGTTGGTGATAGGCTTCATCTCAATGCCCTCCGCCTTCAGCTTCTTGATGATAGACGGCAGCGCTTCAGCGGTCTGTTCCTTGCCATAGGTATCGTGCATGAGCAAAATTGCGTCGGTGCGCGAGCTTTGCATGACCTCGTCGACAGCATAATTCACCATCTGCTCGGTGGTATAATCCCCGTTTTCCGAATCGTGGTCATATGCGTTCCAATCGTAGTATTCAAAGCCGCGGCGCGTCATCTCGCCGACAATCTCATCATAGGTGCCATCCCGCTCCATGACGGCATTATTGCTGCCGCCGGGAAAACGGAAGCCCTGTACGCGCTGACCGGTCAATTCATAAATGGTGTCATATGCCTCTGCAAAATCCGCCAAATAATCTTCCACCGAGGTGTACAGATCGCCATAGCTGTGCGTATTGCAGTGGATGCAAATGGTATGTCCCTCGTCCGCCATGCGCTTGACAAGATCCCCGTTATCCTGGATCGTGCTGGTGACCAGGAAGAAGGTCGCCTTGACATCATTCTCCTTGAGCGTATCCAAAATATCCGGCGTGACCGTCGAGGAAGGGCCGTCGTCAAATGTCAAATAGCAGACCTTTTCCTCGCTCTCCGTGTTTTCCACCGATACGGCGTCCGCGTACATGCCGGGGTATAGTTTCGCATAATCCGGCAGATCCGCGTCATCCTTGATCGCCAGATACTGTTCGCTTTCCTGCTGGCTGGCCGGGAGCGAGGTATCCACCTGCGTCTCCTGTGCGACAACGCCGCTGCCCGAGCCGGCTGCATCCTGTGCGTGGTTCTTCGCCACACCCGCAATGCCGCGAATGATCGCGACAACAGCGATCAAAATCAAAATCGCTATGATAACGACCATCGCGGTGCGCACCATACGCCGTTTGCGGCGTTTTGCCTCACGCTCGCGCCTGCGCGCCGCCGCCGACTGCGGCGGTACGGCTGCCGCCGGCGCCTGTTTCCGCGGCTCTTTGCGCCTTTGCGTCTTCGCTCCCTGCGGTCTGGTTTCCTTTTGATCCCACTGCGCAGATGTCTCCTCCTGCTTTGGCCGCTCCGATTTGGTTTCTTTTTTAGCCGGTTCGGTTTTCGTCTGATGCGACGTGCGCGGCTTACCTACCTCAACATGGCTGATCTTACTCTTTGGCTTGTTCCCCTGCGCTTCATCGAGCACGCGCATTAAATCGTCCAGATCGTTCTTTGCCTGTGCCCGCTTGTCCTGCGGATTTTTATCTGGAGTAGCATTCTGCTTGTTATCTTTTTCCTGATGATCCATTCGTTCGCATGCCTCTCTTTCTGTTAAACTGCGCTCTGTATAGCAAAACACTCCGTTCGTTCTTTTACTACAAACAGATCAGTTCTATTATAGCCAATTTTGTTCGAAAAAACAATAATTTTCGACAAAATAAACGGATCACCTATCCAATTTAACCGCTTTTTTACACAAATTGCGCGCGCGTTGTCCGTGCCGGGCGGTCAAATTTGTGTTCTGCGCATCGGAAAATGCACTTTACTTTGAAATTGACACGTGATACGATAACGGCAGAGAGAAAATAACGGCAAATTAGATGTATTTTTGTATCGCTATAATACAGTTTGTATTAGAAAGGATGGCTATTCACAATGGAAATCAACGCTACATCACTGGAGCAGGTCGAGCAGTCACTACAGTTCAGCTCATTTTCGCGCGCGGATGCGCTGCAGCTGGGGCTGCTCATTCACACAATTGCCGCGGATTATCCCGAACCGCTTGCAACGGAGATCACGATCAACGGGCTGGTTGTGTATCGATATTTTGCGGACGGCGCGCGGCCGGACAGCGAGCTTTGGCTCGCGCGCAAGCGCAATGCCGTCGAGCTGATGCAGATGGGCTCGCTGCGCTTTGGCTGCTGGCTGGAGGAAAACGGAGAGACGCTGGCAAGCCGCAAGCTGTCGGAAAGCGACTATGCGCCGGGAGGCGGCGGTATGCCGATCTTTCTTAAGGGCACAGGCGTCATCGGCTCGGTCTGCGTATCCGGTCAGTCCAATCATCTGGATGATCAGGTCATCGTAACCAAGGCGATGCAGCAGCTGCTGGCAAAAAAATCCAACGGCTAACAATCGACAAAAAAGGCTTCTCTGCCGCACGAGTAGGAGAAGCCTTTTGTTTACCGCTTTGTGACGACCTCGCCGCCGGCCTTGACAATGCTGTCCGGTGCGATCACGCCGCGCACACTGGAGAGCGGATAGACATTGGTATTGCGTCCGATGATCGTGCCCGGATTGAGCACGCTGTTGCAGCCGACCTCCACGCGGTCGCCCAGCATCGCGCCGATCTTTTTCAGACCGGTCTCCTGCCGCTCATCCCCGTTTTTGATGACGACAGGGCTTTTGTCCGACTTGATGTTCGAGGTGATCGAGCCTGCGCCCATATGCGACAGGTAGCCCAGAATGCTGTCCCCGACATAGTTATAATGCGGCGTCTGCACGCCGTCAAACAGGATGACGTTTTTCAGCTCGACCGAATTGCCGACCACACAGCCCGCGCCCACCAGCGCGGCGCCGCGGATAAACGCGCAATGACGTACCTCCGTCTCCGGCCCGATGACGCACGGCGCGCCCAGATACGCCGTCGGCGCGACCTGCGCGGTCTTGTGTACCCATACCTGCGGCGCCACCTCGTCATACTGCGTGCGGTCTAAGCTGCCGCCCAGCCGCACGATATAGTCCTTCAAACCGCCCAGCGCCTCCCATGGATAGGTGAACTGCGACAGATAATCCGCCGCCTGCGTATGGCTCAAATCGAATAATTGTTGTATTTGTATCATAGCTATAACCTTTCTATCGTTTGCCGCGCTTCGACACGGCTCTAAGACCTCATTGTAGCAAGCATAGTCATATTTGTCAACTTCTATACGCGGCTGTCTGTCATGTTCCCCTCTCCCGCCGCATATGCTATGACCATTGGGAAAAAATACCTGTTGGGAAGGAGCTGCAATATGCCAGACAGCGGATTTCTTGTGATACGGGCAAGCGCGGCGCGTGACGCGGTCCCGGTGATCGGCGCATCCGTCACGGTATGTCCGATGGATGACGGCTCGCGCTGCATCCGTGTGCGCACCGACATGAGCGGGCGGACGGAACAAATCGAGCTGGATGCGCCCTCATTGGACGGCATGTCCCCTGCGCAGTCGCCGCCCTACGCGTCCTACCGCGTGGATATCGACCATCCGGAATACCGGCCGGTCACGGTCAATAACGTACCGATCTTTGCCGGCGTAACCAGCACGCTTCCGGTCATTCTGACGCCGCCGCGCACGGTTGAACAGCAGACACAACGCATCATCATCAACAGCGGGGAGACCGGCCCATCCGGCTCCGGTACGGAGGGAAAATAAATGCCTGATTATCCCTATGTTCCCGAAACCATCACCGTACATCTTGCGCCGCCCGACCAGCCCGCACAAAATGTCACGGTTCCGTTTTTGGAATACGCGCAAAACGTCGCCTCCAGCGAGCTATACCCCACCTGGCCGGAAAACGCGCTGCGTGCCAATATCTATGCGCAGACGACGTTCGCACTCAACCGTATTTATACCGAATGGTACCGCGCGCGCGGCTACGACTTTGACATCACAAATTCCACCGCCTATGACCAGTCGTTCGTGTATGGACGCGATATCTTTGACAATGTTGCCGCGTTGGTCAACGAGCAATTTGACCGCTATCTCGCCCGCCCCGGTTTTGTCCAACCGCTGTTCTCCGCCTATTGTGACGGCAGGCGCGTGCAGTGCGAGGGGCTGAGCCAATGGGGCACGGTTGCGCTGGCGGAACGCGGCATGTCTCCCTATGAAATTCTGACGTATTACTACGGCGACAATCTGGACATCCGCACCGCGCCGATCCGTCCGGCTGCCGTGTCCTATCCGGGCGCGCCGCTGCGCTTTGGCGATGTCAGTCTTGCGGTTGAAACCATACAGATCCGCCTCAACCGGATTTCAGACAATTATCCCGCCATCCCAAAGATTTATCCGATCAACGGCGTATTTGATATCGCCACGCAAGCTGCCGTGCAGGCGTTCCAGCGCATTTTCAATCTGACGCCCGACGGCGTCGTCGGTCCCGCGACATGGAATCAAATCCTGTCCGTCTATACGGCCGTGCTGCGGCTGGCTGAGCTGGACGCCGAGGGTCTGACTCTACAGGATGTCACACGGCAGCTGCCCGGCGTGCTCAGCGAGGGAATGCGCGGCAGCTCTGTGCGCCTGCTGCAATATTTTCTCGGTGTGCTCGGCGCATTCAACAGCGCTTTGCCGCAGCTGTCCGTCGCGGATATTGACGGAATATTTGGCGAAAAAACGCGAGAGGCTGTCCTCGCCTTTCAAAATTTCGCCGGACTGACGCCGGATGGCATCGTCGGTGCGCAGACATGGAACGCCCTGCTCACCGCCTATAATCAGATCGCACAGTCGCGCCCTTCCATTGAAGAAAACGTGCCGATTCCACCGGCGGAGAACCTCGTGCTCGGCGCACAGTCGCCGCGCGTGCTGGAATTACAGCAGCTGTTAAATCGCCTGCGCACGGCCTATCCGCAGATTCCCGCAATACCGGAAACCGGATATTTCGGGGAACAGACGCGCGATGCCGTTCTTGCCTTTCAGCAGCTGTTCGGGCTGACGCCGGTCGGCTATGTCGGCGCGCTGACGTTTTATCTGCTCGAGCGGGCTGTCAGTCAGCTGGGCAGCTGAATCCTTTTCATTTCCTTTTGCACCCGAAGAGTTGCAAACGAAAACTTTAACTCTCAGCGCTGGAGAGATTACCGTATCACAAACCCTTTACGCACCAGTGTTTACAATTACAGGCCATAACCCTCAGCGCACAATGAAACGCCCGTCAAAAACATTTGGCGTCAGGAGTTTTTGACGGGCACCACGCCCCTGCATCCGTTTGGGGAAGCCATCTATTTTGACAAGCAGCCTTCGTGCTCACAAGCGCCGGTAGGGGTGCAGGGGGAGGGCGGGCGCACTGCGCCCTCTCCCTGCATGCTTTCACAAAAGCAATGCAACTGCTTCTATTCAAGTGGGGAAACCGGCGCACCCCGCCCACCCGATTTGTCGAGCCGTCTGCAACTCTCTCCCTGTATGGTCTTAGCAGACAAGTAAAAAGCCTGCCGGCAAAACCGACAGGCTTTTTACCAATCTTTTACTTCTTGATTATATCCGTTCCCATAAAGCCGCGCAGCGCCTCCGGAACCGTTACCGAGCCGTCTGCGTTCTGGTAATTCTCCAAAATTGCGGCGACAGTCCGTCCGACCGCGACACCCGAGCCGTTGAGCGTATGCGCATACTGCGGCTTGCCCTTTTCATTTCGGCAGCGGATATTTGCACGGCGCGCCTGATAATCCAGAAAATTGGAGCACGAGGAAATCTCGACATAGCGGCCATACGACGGCATCCACACCTCAATGTCATAGGTGCACGCCGAGCTGAAGCCCACATCGCCCGTACACAGGATAACGACGCGGTACGGCAGACCCAGACCCTGCAGCACGCGCTCCGCCTCGGCGGTCAGGTTCTCCAGCTGTGTCCATGAATCCTCCGGCGCGGTGAAATTGACCAGCTCTACCTTGTTAAACTGATGCTGACGGATGAGGCCGCGCGCATCGCGCCCGGCTGCGCCAGCCTCCGCACGGAAGCACGCGGAATACGCCGCATATCGAACCGGCAGCTGCTCATACGGTATGATGGCGTCACGATACATATTGGTAACCGGTACCTCTGCGGTCGGAATCAAATATTGGTCGGAGCCTTCCAGATGATACATATCCTCCGCAAATTTTGGCAGCTGGCCCGTGCCGGTCATTGACGCAGCATTGGCGACAAACGGCGGCAAAATCTCAGTATAGCCGTTTTCCGTATGCGTATTGAGGAAATAATTGATGACGGCGCGCTCCAGACGCGCACCCATGCCCTTGTAGAAATGGAACCGGCTGCCGGTGACCTTTGCCGCAGTCTCTGGATCCAAAATGCCCAGATCCTTACCGATATCCCAATGTGCCTTCGGCTCAAAATCGAACTGCGGCGGCTCGCTCCAGCGGCGCAGCTCCGGATTGCACGTATCGTCCGCGCCCTCCGGCACCTGATCCGCCGGGACATTCGGGACGGTCAGCAGCATATCATGCAGCTTCTGCTCGACCTCGGTGCGCTGCGCATCCAAATCCTTGACCGACTGGCTCAGCTGTTTCATCTCTGCCAGCAATGCGCTGACATCCTCGCCCGCCTTTTTCATCTTAGGGATCGTCTTGGATACGGCATTTTGCTCCGCCTTCATGGATTCTACCCTGCCGATGATATCGCGGCGCTGCTGATCGAGCGCAAGAATGGCGTCGATTTCTTCATCATAGCTCTTACCGCGCATCGCCAGACGGGTCTTGCACAGCTCAACATTGTCTCGGATAAATTTTACATCTAACACAGTTTTGCTTCCTTTCTATCTCAACTCGGACGCTTTATTCGTCCGCGAGTTCCTCACAGATGCGCTCATATTCCTCCGCCGCTTCATCCAGCAGCGGCATCGTGTTCGGGTCGGTCAGCGTTTCCCGCGTGTAGGCCTGATCCATCCGTTCAATGATAGACTGTGCGGTCACCACCTCGCCCAGCTGATAGGCGCGTTCCAGCTTCCACAGATCGTTCAGCGCATCCGCCTGATCGGTCTGCTGTTCCAATTCTTCCTTTTCCTCCTGCGCCTGCTGCAGCTCTTCCTCCAAAACATTTACCGTCTGCTGCAGCTGATCGGCACGCACCTGCGCGCCCTGTGCGGCATCCGATTGCTCGGACAGCTGCGTGCCGAGCGACTCCAATTGGATATTTGCATGCTCCTGCATGATATAGCTGACCAAAATCAGCACCAGCGCGACAAAAAACAGACCGATAATATAAAACACAAAAATGCGATGGCTTTTCTGCTGCTGTCTGTCCTCGCAGACGGCTTCATCCAGGCTTTCCAGCACATCCTGCTCATTTTCATTCGAATGGTTCACACGGCCAAACCTCCATCAAAGCGTTACAGCGGCAAGCGCGCTTACCAACCGCTCGAGATCATCATCTCCATAATATTCCAGCTGAATCTGACCCTTGTTCTTTTTCTTTTCAATGTGAACACGGCGTCCCAGCGTACTTTCCAGTTTATGCTGCAGCTCTGCATAATAATCCGGCTGAAATTCCTCCGGCAGCTGGTTTTCCGATGGCTTGGGCTTATTCAGCCTTTTGACATACGCCTCCGCCTGCCGCACGGACATGCCGGTCTTTGCCATCTTCTGTGCTGCCTGCTTGCGCAGGCTCTCGTCCTGAATCGCCAGGACAGCGCGCGCATGGCCGCTGGACAGCGTCCCCTCCGTCACCATTGCGCGGACATCCGCATCCAATGACAACAAGCGCAGACTGTTTGCCACAGCCGAACGCGACCGGCCGACGCGCTGCGCGACCTCTTCCTGCTTTAGTCCAAACTGCTCGATGAGCGCGCGGTAGCCCTCCGCCTCCTCCATGGGGGTGAGATCCTCACGCTGTAAATTTTCAATGAGCGCCAGCTCCATCACTGTGCGGTCATCCGCCTGCACAACCATGGCCGGAATGGTATCCAAACCCGCATTTCGCGCTGCGCGCCAGCGCCGCTCTCCGGCTACAATCTGATAATATCCATTTTCCTGCTGCCGAACGGTAATCGGCGCGAGCACGCCATGCTGCCGGATGCTGTCCTCCAGCTCCTGCAGAGATGCCTCATCAAATTCCTGCCGCGGCTGTGCGCGATTCGGTTCGATACGCCGCAGCGGAATATGCCGGAATCCATTGCGTGTGGGCGACGGTGCGTCAGATCCAACCGTCTGCGGAACAGACGGGTCAACATTTTCCTCGCCAAAAAGTGCGTAAAGACCGCGTCCCAAGCTCTTATTTGCCATCATTTACTCCTCTCTCACATTTGATTTCTGCGGAGAAATTCCAATGCCAACGCCATATAAGCCTCCGCGCCGCGACAATAGCGATCATACGCTGTGATCGGCTCCCCATGGCTGGGCGCTTCAGACAGACGTACATTGCGCGGCACAACGGTCGCAAAGACCTTTTTGCCAAAATGCCGCTTGACTTCCTCAACCACCTGCAAGGAAAGATTGGTGCGCCCGTCAAACATCGTCAGCAGGACGCCCTCCATTTTAATTTCCTGATTGAGCACGCGCTGTACCGACCGAATGGTCATCATCAGCTGTGTTAAACCCTCTAATGCATAATATTCGCATTGTAACGGAACGAGGAATGAATCGGCCGCACAAAGCGAATTGAGCGTCAGCAGACCAAGCGACGGCGGACAATCAATAAAAATAAAATCATAGGTATCGCGCAGCGGATCCAACGCCATTTTTAAGCGATATTCTCGACGATCCAGCTCGATCAAATCGATTTCCGCACCGGCCAAATTAACATTCGCGCCAAGCACATCCACCCATTTGGTCTTGACAATGGCATCCTCTACCGGCGCATCCAGCACAGTCACCTCATAGACGCTGGTTTTCAGCTCACGGGGCTCGATACCAAAACCGGAAGTCGCATTGCCCTGCGGGTCAAAATCACAGACCAGTATTTTCTTACCCTGCTCCGCAAGCGCAGCCGCAAGATTGACAGCGGTCGTCGTCTTTCCGACACCGCCTTTTTGATTTGCAAATGCAATTATTTTCCCCATATCTTAGGATTCCCCTTCCGGATATAGTGTGAACGGTAAAAAATCTGTTTTTATTATATCACGATGTTTCACGTGAAACAACTGTTTTATGGGTAGTTGTTGTAAAATCTCGGATAATTCTTATATTTTTATTAAAAATGATAGGCTTTGTTCTATAGACATATTGTTTCACGTGAAACACATGGACTGTAGAAAGCGTGAAACTTCAATCCGAATCATACATTCCTTTCATCGTGATCTCTCCATTTAACGCAACGTCGTCAAAATAATTGCATTTCAAAGTGTGCAAGAGAATGGCGTACGGACACCGGACTGTATGGCTTCACCCAAATGCCAACCTGTCGACAAGGATTGACAGACAGAATGTTTCACGTGAAACACATCCCTACAGCGGCTTTGCTGAAATTCTTCGGTACGCTCTGGGATATTGCTTTGGTGTGGGTTTTATCTTACGAATGCATATCAGTCGGTGTGCAATATCCGTCTGTGGAATGTTATAATCCGTAATCTGCTCTATTTCACCGCCCAAAACAGCAATCGCGTGCTTCGCCTGCGCGATTTCCGCATCGCTTTCGCGGCCCTTCATGGCGATAAAGCATCCGCCGCATTTGACCAAAGGCAGCGACAATTCAACCAAAATATTGAGCTGCGCGACCGCACGGGAAACAGCAGCATCAAATTGTTCGCGATGCGACGCGGCAAAATCCTCCGCCCGTGCATGTACTGCCTGAATATCCGTCAGGTGCATGCCGTCGATGCAGTCGGATAAAAAACGAATGCGTTTGCCGAGCGAATCAAGCAGCGTCAGCTTGCAGCTCGGACATAAAAGATGCAGCGGCATACCGGGAAATCCCGCGCCACAGCCGACATCAACGACGGATTGCGCAGTAAAATCATGTACCGTAAGCAGGGAAGCGCAATCCAACAAATGTTTGGTTGCAATTTCTGACGGTTCGATGATCCGCGTTAAATTTGTGACCTTGTTGGTTTCCAGCATACGCGCAGTAAACTCTTGCAGCTGCGCGAGCTGTCTTTCTGTGACAGACAGACCCATCGTGGCAAGGCCTGTTTTTAAAATTGTATTCATAGTTGTTCTCCCCGCTCAATCAAATCGACAACAATCATCAGCGCTGTAATATCTGCCGGACTGACACCGGAAATACGCGACGCCTGTCCAAAATTTATCGGACGAATTTTTTGCAGCTTTTGCCGTGCCTCCAGCCGCAGCGAACCAATCGATTCATAGTCGATATCGGGCGGCAGCGGACGGCCTTCCAGCCTGCGAAATTGTTCAACATCGCGCAGCTGACGCCGAATATATCCCTCATACTTGATGCGGATATCCACCTGCTCACGCACGACATCCGACAGCGGCGGACGGTTTGGATCAAAGGACGCCAGCATGTCGTAATTCAACTCGGGACGGCGAATCAAATCAGCCAGCTTACAGCCGGATTTCAGCTGCGTGCTGTGATGCTGCTGTAAAAACGACTGCAACGCATCGGAAGGGGAGAGGTTGACATTTTGCACACGATCAATTTCCTGCTGAACCAATTGATATTTTTTTTCTACCTTCTCCAGACGTTCCGCGCTGTTCAGGCCAACGCGCGTGCCGATTTTCACCAGACGTTCATCCGCGTTGTCCTGACGCAGCAGCAGACGATATTCGCTGCGCGATGTCATCATGCGATACGGCTCGTTTGTGCCGCGCGTGACCAGATCATCCACCAGCGTACCGATATAGCCGTCTGCGCGATCTAAAATCATCGGCGGCTCGCCCTTGAGCTTGAGCGCGGCATTGACACCCGCGACCAGGCCCTGTGCGCCGGCCTCCTCATAGCCGGACGATCCGTTAAACTGCCCCGCTCCATATAAACCGGAAATTTTTTTCGTCTCCAGCGTCGGCCGAAGCTCCAGCGGATCAATACAGTCGTATTCAATCGCGTAGGCCGGTCGCATGACCTCTGCGTGCTCCAAACCCTTGATGGTATGAATCATTTCCAGCTGCACGTCCTCCGGCATGGAGGACGAAAAGCCTTGGATGTACATCTCCTCCGTATCCAGACCCATCGGTTCAATGAACAGCTGATGGCGCGGTTTATCCGCAAAGCGCACGACCTTATCCTCAATCGATGGGCAATAGCGCGGTCCGATTCCCTCTACCTTGCCGGAATACAGCGGCGAGCGGTGCAGGTTGCTGCGAATCACCTCATGTGTGCGCGCATTTGTATAGGTAAGGTAACACACCTCCTGATTTTCCGGCGCGTGTGCTGTCTCAAATGAAAACGGGATGCAATTGCGCTCCCCCTCCTGCACCTCGAGATCGGAGAAATCAATGCTGCGGCGGTTGACACGCGGCGGCGTACCTGTCTTAAAACGCATAAAACGCAGTCCCATCGCGCGCAGTGAATCAGTCAGGCCGAGCGCGGCAAACATACCGTCCGGACCGCCGTCATAAAACATGTCGCCGATAATAATGCGTCCCTGCAAATAGGTGCCTGTCGCGCAGATAACTGCCCTTGCGCCGTAAAATGCGCCGGTGCGCGTCACGACGCCGGTGACCGCGCCATGCTCCTGCGTCACCTCGACAATCTCCGCCTGCTTGAGCATCAGACCCGGCTGCTGCTCGAGCACATGCTTCATATAAAGGCGGTATTTCGCGCGGTCTGCCTGCGCGCGCAGCGAGTGCACCGCCGGACCCTTGCCGCGGTTGAGCAATCGGTACTGAATACATGCCGCATCCGCCGCGCGCGCCATCTCTCCGCCCAGTGCGTCGATCTCGCGCACCAGATGTCCCTTGGCCGTGCCGCCGATGGCCGGATTGCACGGCATGTTTCCGACCGCGTCGAGATTGATCGTGAAGCAGACGGTACGCATTCCAAGCCGCGCGGAGGCAAGCGCCGCTTCAATTCCGGCATGGCCTGCACCAATAACGGCGACATCATAATTTCCCGCATGAAACTGCATGATAAAGATCCTTTCCGTATAATCGTTATGGATACCGGCGCTGCCGCATACCAAAGCGCAGAATTGCAGCATTTGCCAATTCGTAAAGAACATAACGCCTGTATCTTAACAAAAAGAGACGCGTCCGTCAAGACGGACATTCGCTTTGCCCGCGCGACCGTCTTCCGCCCGCCGTACTTTTCCACATCTGTGGAAGAATTTGTGGAAAACCTGCCGACACACCTCGTCATAATTTGCTTAATTGGAAATTTTTAGTAGAAAATAGTTGATTTTTCTGTTGATAACTCTGTGTAAAATGTGTAAAACTCATTACAAAGTGCGTTTCTGCCAAAAAATGCCATTCCAGGCAGAATTGTATCATTCTACCGGAATGGCAATTTCTCATTTATTTTCCGACGCAGAACTGTGAGAAAATCGTCGAAACAATGTCCTCACGCACCGACTGTCCGGTGATCTCACCGAGCGCGGCGATCGCACCCTCCGCGTCCATGACGACCGCGTCCGGCGTCATACCGAGCTGCGCGGCCATAAAAGCCTCCTCGCATCGTTCCGCCGCGCGCGCCAGCGCCGCCGCCTGTCTGGCATTGGTAATGATCGTGCCGTCAAACGTCGCGCCGTCCATGCCGACGACGCGTTCGATCAGCTCATACAGCTCGCGCAGTCCCTCTCCGGTCTTTGCGCTGACCGCAAGGACATGGTCAAAGCATTTTTCAATCGTTTCCACATGCAGGGCGGACGGCAGGTCGCTCTTATTGAGCACCGCAATCGACCGCTTTCCATGCGTTCTGGCAATGACCATCAGGTCTTCATCTGTGATCGTGTCGCTCGAATCGAATACGGCGAGAATCAATGACGACACCTGCGCCTGCTTCATTGCGCGGTCAATGCCGAGCTTTTCCACAGGATCCTCCGTCTCGCGCAAGCCCGCCGTATCATACAGGCGAAGTACCACCGCGCCGACGCGAATGGTCTCCTCAATGACGTCGCGCGTTGTGCCGGGCACATTGGTGACGATCGCACGGTCAACACCAGACAGCGCGTTGAGCAATGAGGATTTCCCCGCGTTTGGCTTACCCAAAATCGCGCACGGAATTCCCTCGCGCAAAATGCGCCCGCGCTCATACGTCTCTGCCAGCTCATACAGCTCGCGTGTCGAATCGTGCAAAATCTCGCACGCGCTGTCAAACAGCTTTGTATCGATTTCCTCATCCGGATAATCCACAACCGCTAAAAACTCCGCGACCAGCTGCACGATGCGCTGCCGGATCTCCTTGATACGCGTGCCGACCACGCCATCCAGCTGTGCCGCCGCGTTTTCCGCCGCCTGTGCCGTCTCCGCCGTGACCAAATCGTGCACGGCCTCCGCGCCGGACAAATCCATCTTGCCCGCCAGAAACGCGCGCTGGGTAAACTCGCCCGGCTGCGCCTGCTGCGCGCCCAGTGCAAACAGCGCGGCAAGCGTCTCCGATAAAATAGCAGGGGAACCGTGGCACTGAATTTCCATCATGTCCTCGCCGGTATACGAATGAGGCGTATGCATCACGCAGCACATACAATGGTCGATCACCGCGCCGCCGCGCGCGAGCAGCGCGCCGCAGGTCAACAGCCGGTCGGGCTGCTCGGACATCCGCTTTGCGCCGAGCGGTTTAAAAATCTGATCCGCAATCACAAGGGTCTGAGGTCCGGAGACGCGGATGATTCCAATCGGTCCGGAAGCAGGCCCTGTCGCGACCGCGGCAATGGTCTTGCTCATATCATCGCACCTCACTTCCATCAATATGAAAATTATTCCTCGTAATTTTTGCGGGGTTTTCCATGATAGCCGCCGCGATACCCGCCACGGTAGCCGCCGCGCTCCAGTGCGACAACCACACGGCGGTTCGGCTCGCTTCCGGTAGAATAGGTCGTGACGCCCTTATAGTCCTGCAATTCCGCATGAATGATGCGGCGCTCATACGGATTCATCGGCTCCAGCGTCATATTTTTGTGATATTTAAGCACCTTCCCGGCCATCTTGCGCGCCAGGCGCTGCAGCGATTCCTCGCGCTTGGCGCGATAGCCCTCGGTATCAATGGCGATGCGGATGTGCTCCTCCTTGCCGCGGTTGACGGTTAGCGAGGTCAAATATTGAATCGCGTCCAGCGTATCGCCGCGCCTGCCGATGACCGCGCCCATATCTTCGCCGCGCACGTCCAGAATGATCTGTCCGTCCTCGCCCTCGGTGGGGAACGCCTCGCCTTGAATGCCCATGCGGGAGAGCAAGCCGTCGACAAACTGCTTTGCCTCCAGCGCGGGCGTTATAATGACCTCCTCATAGGAGATGCGCACGCGTGCCTGTACAGCGCCGATACCTAAAAAGCCCTTTTTGCCGCGCTCCAGCACCTCCTGCTGCACATTTTCAACCTGAATGTCCAACGCTTCCAGCTCCTGCTTGGCGAGTGCCAATGCTTCTTCTACAGTAGGAGCCTGCTTTTCAATATACTGTTTCATGTGCTTACCCCTTTATTCATCGTCCTCAGCCACTGTTCCGGATCTGCGGGCAGCTTCTTTTTCCGCCTTGATCTGCGCCGCACGCTCTGCGGTCTCCTTTTCCTTCAACCGCTTCTGCTCCGCCTCCAATGCCTTGAGCTTCTTTTTGGACACATTGGCGGACTTTGCGCCGCGATAATTTTCCTTCACGCCCGCGCTGGAGGATTTCTGCTCTTCCTGTTCCGCAAGACGCGCCTGATGCGCGGCCTCACGGCGCTTGCGCTCCTTGGTCAGCTCGTCGTCCTCCGCCTTGTCAAAATGAATGATATACTTGGTCAGCGCAAATTCCTGTATCATCGAGAACAGGTTGTTGGTGATCCAATACACACCCATGGACGCCGGCAGGCTGAACGCGATCCAAATCTGCATGAGCGGCATGATAATCAGCATGGACGTCATGGTGGAATTCATCTGCGGGTTGCTGTTCGTCTGCGGATTGGCCTGCTTCTGCATCTTCTGCATAATGAGAGAGGATACGAGCGCGGTCACACCTGACAGCACCGGGATGAGCCACAGCACATTGAGCGTAGTAAACGACGGTACCGAGGACAGGTCAATTCCAAAGAAATTGAAATCAATACGGGTCAAGCCGTCCGCAGCGAACTGCGAGACCTTATCCCAATTGTCATTCGCCAGCTGTGCAATGGTGATCTGCGCGTTGAGCTGCGACGATTCATAGGTCGTGCCCAGCGCCTCTGCAATCTTGCTGATGGTGTCGCCTGAAAGACCCATCATGTACGTCATCGGCTGGCGGACAGCATAGTACAGAGCCATCATGATCGGCAGCGTGATAAACGACAGCAGGCAGCTGCTCATCGGGTTGACGCCCTCGCGCTCATACAGCTTAGTAATTTCCTCGTTGGCCTTTTCCTTATTTTTGGCATACCGCCGCTGAATGGCCTGCGACTCCGCCGTGACCAGATTCATCTTTTTCATGCTCTTTTTCTGCTTGTACATAAACGGCAGCAGCACGAGCTTTATGAGAATGGTAAACAGGATGAGTGCAACGCCGTAATTCTGTACAATAGAAAACAGTGCGTTGAGGATCAGACCCATCGGCCTGACGATAATAACTCCAAAAAAATGTCCCATTGGTTCCTCCAAATTGGGTATATTCGTGGTTTTCCGTCACGGCACCGGATCGTAGGGATTGCGGTGCGAAAACGGATGGCAGCGCATCAACCTTTTCAATGCGAGCCAGCCGCCCTTGCGCGCGCCGTATTTCTCGATCGCTTCCATCGCGTACGCGGAGCAGGTCGGATTAAATCGGCAGCACTGACGCATGTGCGGCGAAATTGCGGAACGGTAAAACCGGATACAGCAGAGCATAACACGCTTCATCATGATGATCTTCCTTTCCTTCGCAGGCCCAGCTGATCCAGACAGCGCAGATATGCGCGCTCGACCTGTGCAAACGGCGCGTGCACCGCGCGATGCCGCGCGACGACGACCAAATCCATATCAGGCCGCATTTCGTCCAGATGCAGACGGTACGCCTCGCGAATCAGCCGCTTGACGCGGTTGCGCTGCACTGCGTTTCCCAGCTTGACGCCCGCCGTAATGCCCAATCTGCCCGCGCCATATCGGTTGCGCAGCGCATAGACAACAACGCAATCAGCGCTCGCGCTACGGCCCCTGCCATACAGCCTGCGAAAATCACGATTTTGCTTTAAGGTGTTTTTCATCTGTCTTCCTTTGTCCCTAAAAAACGGATATCCACCGCATTTCATCCGCAGCGCGCCCGCATGGCTTGTCTGTTTCTTTGAAAAATGCGGCTTCTCTCCCTCCGGCGCGACATTTTTTCCTGCCGGAGCTGATGAACCGCCTTTTCTTCACGGCGCGCGGCCCATCCGAATTGTAATCACGCCGTCTGTAAAATACGGAACGGATAATTTCCATATAGAACAGAAATGGACCGCAGAGCGGTCCACATTGATCGGTTCCGATCGTTCAGATCGATCGAACGTATTACAGGGTCAAACGCTTTCTGCCGCGGGAACGACGGCGCGCAAGAACCTTTCTGCCATTCTTTGTAGCCATTCTCTTGCGGAAGCCGTGCACCTTACTGCGCTGACGCTTCTTCGGCTGATATGTTCTCCACATCGTGACTGCACCTCCATTTACAAATCAATTCCGCATGCGGGCACCGGCAGCCGTCCGAGCCTTCTTTCAGACCACTGCCGCTGCCTGCGGCCAATACACAGCGCGTGTACAAAATACATTATAAGCAGAAAAACGGAAAAATGTCAATCATAATTTGATAATTTGTCCTTTTTTTTCGCCGCATTCCCGCCATTTTCTGATTTTTACCCATTTAAGCTGTGGAAAACCCTGTGGACACATTATAAATTCAGTGGTATTATATAGAATATATTGGTGTCCTCCGACATATGGACACCGCCCTTTTTTGATGTGCAATAGATTGCAATAGATTGAAAGGAATAAGCGATTATGACCACACCCGAAAATATATGGAATTTGGTGTTTGCGCAGCTGGAAAAGAAACTCTCGCCCGTCGCGCTGGACGCGTGGTTTAACGACCTGACCGCTGTGGAATTCAAGGACGACACGCTGCTGCTCCATACACCCGACCTGTTTAAACGAGACACCATAGACTCACGCTACACAGAGCTGATCCGCGAGATCCTGCGCGACCTGCTCAACGCGGAAATAAAGGTTATCATCACGACGGGAGACGCCCCGGCGGCAATCTCCGGAAACGAAGGACTCTCGGAAAACGAGTACACATTCGACCAGTTCATCGTCGGCTCCTCCAATAAATTCGCCTACGCGGCCGCGACCGCCGTCGCGAACAAGCCCGCAACCACCTACAACCCGCTGTTCATCTACGGACAATCCGGTCTGGGCAAAACACACCTGCTGTACGCCATTTCCTCCGTCGTTCGCCGCGACCATCCCACATTTCGCATCGTCTATATCAAGGGCGAGGACTTTACCAACGAGCTGATCAACGCCATCGGCGACGGCATGGTACAAGAATTCCGCGACAAATACCGCCTGGCCGATTTACTGCTCGTCGACGACGTCCAGTTCATCGCCGGCAAGGACCGCACACAGGAGGAATTCTTCCACACATTCAACGCACTCTACGAAGCGCACAAACAGATCGTCCTCACCTCCGACCGGCCGCCAAAGGAAATACACACACTGGAGGAACGATTGAAAACGCGCTTTGAATGGGGCCTGCTTGCGGATATCCAGCCGCCGGACTACGAAACGCGCATGGCCATCATCCGTGTCAAGGCGGAATCGCTGCATGTCACGCTCACCGACGAGATCACCGATTACATCGCCAATACCATCACCTCCAACGTGCGCCAGCTGGAAGGCACGGTCAAAAAAATCAAAGCGCTGCACGACCTAATGGAGCGCGAAATCGACCTCACGCTCGCAAAGGAAGCGGTCACGGACATTTTTAAAGAAAACCCCGGCCTCAATCCAACGCCGGAAATGATCATCCGCGAGGTCTCGCGCTACTACTGCGTCCCGGTCGAAAAGCTGCGCGGCAACGGCCGCTCCAAGGAAACGGTCATCCCCCGCCAGGTCTCCATGTACCTCATCCGAGAAATGACGGATTATTCCCTGCCGGAGATCGGCAAGGTATTCTCGCGCGACCACACGACCGTCCTGCACTCCATCAACAAAATAGAAAGCTATCTCAAAGACAACAACGATATGAATAACATCATCAAAACGCTGAAGGCCAATATCCGCGGCTGAACGCACCACATAAAAATTCATACATATCTGAACCATCTTATATTTATTCATCTTCCGCGCACAGCCTCATGACGGAAACCCTTCAAATTTATCCACAAACGCCTGTGCACTGTGGATAAATTTCTGTGGATAATTTACGGGAAAAATTTTTATCCAATTTACACCTCAACTTTTCCACAGGCGGCTGAGGACGCGCAAACGCCCGTATTTCGGGGCTCTCAAACACTTTTCCACAATTTCCATCTTACTACTACTATTACGAAATATACTATTCTATTTTATATAGTACCGTTCTCACTCCAATGCGCCGACATAAAACATCTGACGACACAGACGGTCGACAAAAAAGAAATATCATACAATACAATAAGGAGGATCACCATGCAATTTTCCTGTGAAAAAACCATCCTGCAAAACGCCATCTCAATCGCATCCCGCGCAGTCAGCAGCAAGAGCACCATCGCACTGCTGGAAGGCCTGCGCATCACGGCAGAAGCGGACGGTCATCTGACCCTATGCGGCTATAATATGTCAATGGGCATCTATGTCGATATCGACGTCATGGTCACGCAGCCGGGCAGCGCAGTACTCAATGCACGGCTGTTTGGCGACATCATCCGCAAGCTGCCAGACGATGTGATCTATCTGGAAACCAACGAAAACCTTATGACAACCATCCGATGCGGCAAGGCAGTTTTTAATCTGATGGCGTCAGACGCAGCGGAATTTCCGCAGCTGCCGGAGGTGGATCAACAGGAAAACGGCATTCTGCTGCCGCAATATATGCTGAAATCCATGATCGCGCAGACCAGTTTCGCCGTCGCGGACAACGAAACAAAGCCCGTGCTCACCGGCTGTCTGTTTGAAATCGAAAACGGACGGCTGAACATCGTTGCGGTGGACGGCTTCCGTCTGAGTGTGCGGCGAGAGACGCTGGATACCGCCGTTACAGACGACACCAAATTTGTCGTACCCGGCGCGGCACTGCGCGAAATCGAACGAATTTTGGACGAATCGGATGATATTGTGGAAATATATCCCGATTCCCGCCATATTCTGTTCAAGATAGGAGAAACCGTACTCATCACACGTCTGCTCGAGGGCGAATTTCTCAATTACCGCGCGGCAATTCCGACAGACGCGACGGCGGTCATCACGGCGGACGTCAGAGAGCTGATTACCTCCATTGAGCGCGTCTCGCTCATCGTCTCGGAGAAGCTAAAAAATCCGGTGAGAATGGAGTTTGACGGCTCGCTGCTCAAACTCAGCTGCATCACGGCGATCGGAAAGGCGTATGACGAATATCAATATGAGGGAGAGGTACCGCATCTGGAGATCGGCTTTAACAACCGGTATCTGCTAGAAGCGCTGCGCGCCTGCCCGGCCGAACAGGTGCGTGTATCCCTCAAGGGCAGCTTAAATCCCATCGTATTCACACCGGAGGAGGGCGACGCATTTACCTATCTCGTATTGCCGGTTCGGTTAAAAGCGGAGTAATGAACATGAAAACACAGACGATTTCCATTGCAACGGACTATATCAAGGCGGATGCCTTTTTGAAATTTTCCGGCGTCGCGGCGACCGGCGGACATGCCAAGCTGCTCATCGAGCAGGGCAATCTGCTGGTCAATGGTGAAACCTGCACCCAACGCGGCCGCAAGCTGCGCGCCGGCGACGTCATCGAGATTAACGGAAGGAGCTTTCGCATCGAATGATGATCGAACAGCTGTCACTCCGTGATTTTCGCAATTATACGCAGGCGCAGCTCACGCTTTCGCCGGGCGTCAATGTCTTTTGCGGAGAAAACGCGCAGGGAAAGACCAACATTCTGGAAGCGGTCGGATTGCTGTCCACGATGCGTCTGTTCCGCACCGGACAAAAGCGCGATGCCATTCGATTCGGCGCAGCGCAGGCAGAGGCTTGCGCCCGTTTTTCCGCAGAAAAGCGGGAGATGACGATACAGGCGGTGATCCCATCCGCGGGACGCATGCAGATGACGGTCAACGGCGTCAGACAGAAGCGGCTGTCCGACGCGGCAGGTCTGCTGCGCTCCGTGCTGTTCTGCCCGGAGGATCTTATGCTGATTCGAGAGGGCGCGGCGGCGCGCAGACGGTTTTTAGATGTCGCACTCAGCCAGATGCGGCCGAATTATGCGCGTTATCTGGCGGAATACAGCCGCTTACATGAAAACAAGACGCGTATTCTCAGGGACGCGGAGGAAAAGCCGTCACTGCTGGATACGCTGGATGCTTTTACCTATCGGATGTCCATGATAGGCGGACATATTGTGCGCTATCGGGCGTATTATCTGCGCGCACTGATGGAAAAGGCGCGCGTGATTCACGCGTCTATTTCCGGAAAGGACGAGCAGCTGGGCTGGGTATATCACACGGTAAGCACGGTATGCGACCCGTTTGCATCCGCCGCAGACATCGGCACGCAGATCTGGGAGCATGCGTGCGCACATCGCAGCGCGGAAATCGCGGCGCGCTCCTGTCTGTCCGGCCCGCACAGGGATGATCTGGAGCTGACGATCGGAGGAAACAGCGCAAAGGCGTTTGGCTCTCAGGGGCAGGTGCGCACGTGCGCGCTGTCGCTCAAGCTGGCGGAGCGCGATATGTTCTTCGAGGACAGCGGGGAATACCCCGTGCTGCTGCTGGATGACGTGCTCAGTGAGCTGGACGCAAAGCGGCAGGATTTTGTGCTCAACCGCATCAAGAACGGACAGGTTTGGATTACCTGCTGTGAGCCGGAAAAGCTGGCGCAGGTACAGGGCGGACGGGTGTTCTCCGTGGTAGGGGGAACTGTCTGCGCAGCAGACTGAAATTTAATCTCAATGTTCTAGGCGCGTAGAACTCGACAAATCGGGCGGGTGGAGCGCACCGGTTTCCCCACTTGAATAGAACCAGTTGCATTGCTTTTGCGAAAGTATGCAGGGAGAGGGCGCAAGGCGCCCGCCCTCCCCCTGCACCCCTACCGGCGCTTGTGAGCACGAAGGCTGCTTGTCAAAATAGATGGCTTCCCCAAACGGATGCAGGGGCGTGGTGCCCGTCAAAAACTCCTGACGCCAAATGTTTTTGACGGGCGTTTCATTGTGCGCTGAGGGTTAAGGCCTATAATTGTAAACACTGGCGCGTAAAGGGTTCGTGATACGGTAATCTCTCCAGCGCTGAGAGTTAAAATTTTCGTTTGTAACTCTTCGGGCGCAAAAGGCAACAAGACCCACAGACGCATTCGCTACAGAGCGGCTGTGGCTGTGGGTCACCTCACGCTGCCGCACCGCAAAAACAGCGCGGTACGGTTTGCAGGCTGTTTGCTTTTGTCGCAAGCGCGGTGGGTCGCGGCCTGCCGGTGGCAGGTGAGCGCAGCGAAAGCGAGGCCCCGTCCTAATGTCACATACATTCCTCGATGTAACAGCATGCTTCCGCCCAGGACATTCCCCCGGAACCTGTTTTTTCATAAAAGAAAAGACAATTGCATCAAATGAGAAACACAGTTTCGTCTGGAAAAAATTTCAAAAATAATACCCAAATTCAGTGAACACAGCTTGTCAAATCTTGTTGCTTTCGCTGGATTTTTTTATCCCAAAATTCGCTTTGCGTGAACTGTGCGTGCATTTTTAAATTTTTCGGAAAAAAGTGAGAAATAATGCGGTTATTCTGTGAAAAAAATTGGAAAAACACGTGCAGAAATACATAAAAAGTGGTATAATAAAAAATAGAGTTGCGGGAGAATTTCTCCGCGGAAAAGCAGGGAGGAAAGCGTATGTATCTGCATCTTGGACAGGATGTTATCGTACATACCGATTCGATCATCGGGATTTATGATATGGATACCGCGACGTGGTCCAAGCATACGCGCGCCTTTATGTCCGCATTGGAGAAGAGGGGACATGTCGTCCCTTTATTTGAAGATCTGCCAAAATCCTGCATCCTGTGTCAGCGGGGCGGCGAGCACACGCTGTATATCTCACAGCTGTCTACCGCGACGCTGCTGCGGAGAAGTGAACAGATTTTGTCGGAATGATTGTAAAAAGGACAGCGGTCGAGACCGGCGGCCGACGCTGTTTTTTTCATGTATTGGCGCTCGGAAATATAGCTGAAGCCTGTAAGCACAGAGGAAAAATATAAGGCCCGTCGGAGAAATGGAACGGAAATGATGAGTATAAGTGATGAGATGCTGGATTTGACCGTTACCGAGGCGTATGATGAAACGCAAATTCAGGTACTTGAAGGTCTGGAGGCTGTGCGTAAGCGTCCGGGCATGTATATCGGCTCAACGTCGGCGCGCGGTCTGCACCATTTGGTGTATGAGATTGTGGACAATTCCATCGACGAGGCGCTGGCCGGCTACTGTACCCATATCGAGGTGATATTGGAGCAGGATCACGTTATCTGCGTGCGCGACAACGGACGCGGCATTCCGGTCGGCATTCATCCGCAGATAGGCATTCCGACGCTGGAGGTCGTATTGACCGTGCTGCACGCCGGCGGCAAATTCGGCGGCGAGGGCTATAAGGTTTCCGGCGGCCTGCACGGTGTCGGCTCGTCCGTCGTCAATGCGCTGTCCGAATGGCTGGAAGCGACCGTGTACGACGGCGAAAATAAATATACGATGAAATTTGCGCGCGGCAAGACCATCTCGCCGCTGCGCGCTGCGCCATGCACACATGAAACAGGTACGACCATCCGTTTCAAGGCAGATGACCAGATTTTTGAGACGCTCGAATATGATTATGAAATACTGGAAAATCGTCTGCAGGAGCAGGCGTTCCTGAACGGCGGCATCCGGATCACGCTGCGTGATGAGCGCGACCCGGAGGATGAGGTGCGCGAGGAGGTCATGCATTACGAGGGCGGCATCAAGCAGTTTGTCACCTATTTAAACCGCAATAAAACGCCGCTGCACGACGAGGTCATCTATGTCGAAGGCTCGCGTGATACCTCCATGGCAGAGGTCGCCATGCAGTATACCGACGGCTATAATGAAAACATGCTGTCGTTTGCAAATAACATCAACACGACGGAGGGCGGCACGCATGAGACCGGCTTTAAGTCCGCGCTGACCAAGGTCATCAATGATTACGCGCGGAAATTCGGCCTGCTGAAGGAAAGTGAAAAGAACTTTTCCGGCGAAGACGTGCGCGAGGGTTTGACAGCGATTATTTCCGTGAAGCTGGTCGAGGCGCAGTTTGAAGGCCAGACCAAAACCAAGCTGGGCAATTCTGACATGCGCACGCTGGTCGAATCTATGCTGACGGAAAAGCTGACGGTATTCTTTGAGGAAAATCCGGCGGTCGCCAAGACCATCATTGACAAGGCGCAGACGGCATCGCGGGCGCGCGAGGCGGCGCGCAAGGCGCGTGAGCTGACACGGCGCAAAAGCGCGCTGGAATCCGGCTCACTGCCGGGCAAGCTGGCGGACTGCCAGGAACGCGATCCGGAACTGACGGAAATCTACATCGTCGAGGGCGATTCCGCGGGCGGCTCCGCCAAGCTGGGACGCGACCGCAGATTTCAGGCGATTCTGCCGCTGTGGGGCAAGATGCTCAATGTCGAGAAGGCGCGTCTTGATCGCGTTTACGGAAATGATAAGCTGACCCCGATGATCACCGCGTTTGGCGCGGGCTTCGGTGAGGATTTTGATCCGTCCAAGCTGCGCTATGGCAAAATTATCCTCATGGCAGATGCCGATGTCGACGGCAGCCATATCCGCACGCTGCTTATGACGTTTTTCTTCCGTTACATGCGTCCGCTCATCGAGCAGGGGCATGTCTATATCGCGCAGCCGCCGCTGTTTAAAAATACCAAGGGCAAAACGGTGCGCTACACCTATACGGAGCAGGAGCAGCTGGATGTGCTGGCGGAAATGGGCGCAGGTGTGGATATCCAGCGCTATAAGGGTCTGGGTGAGATGGATCCGGAGCAGCTGTGGGAAACCACGATGAATCCGGAAAACCGCACGCTTTTGCAGGTGCATCTGGAGGATGCGGCGATGGCGGATGAAATTTTCACGCTGCTGATGGGCGAGAAGGTTGAGCCGCGCCGTGAATTCATCCAGAAAAATGCAAAATATGTCAGTAATTTGGATATTTAAGAGAAAATGCTTGCCAGAGAGGAGAAGCAATGAGTAAAAAGAATCCACAGGAACACCTGATAAGCGTGGAGAGCTTTGCGAATCAGAAGATCATTCCGGTCGATCTGGAACGCGAAATGAAAAAATCCTATATTGATTACGCGATGTCGGTTATTGTCGGCCGTGCGCTGCCGGACGCGCGCGACGGACTCAAGCCGGTACACCGCCGTATTTTATATGCCATGTATGAGGATCATCTGACCTATGACCGTCCGTACCGCAAATGTGCGACGGCCGTCGGTAATGTCCTCGGCCGGTATCATCCGCATGGCGACGCGTCGGTATATGACGCGCTGGTGCGCATGGCGCAGCCGTTTTCCCTGCGCTATACGATGATCGACGGTCACGGCAACTTTGGCTCGATGGACGGTGATCCGCCGGCGGCATATCGTTATACGGAGGCGCGTCTGAGCAAGATGGCGGCCTATATGCTGTCGGATATTGAAAAGGAAACCGTCGATTTCATGCCAAATTTTGACGACAACCGCAAGGAACCTATCGTGCTGCCGTCCCGTTTCCCGCATATGCTGGTCAACGGCTCACAGGGCATTGCCGTTGGCATGGCGACCAATATGCCGCCGCACAATCTGACAGAGGTCATTGACGGCATCTGCCATGTCATCGACCATCCGGAGGCCGGTATGGAGGAAATCTGCCAGTATATCAAGGGACCGGATTTTCCGACCGGCGGCATTATCATGGGACGCAGCGGCATCCGCGCGGCCTATACGACCGGACGCGGCAAGATCAAGGTGCGCGCCCGCACGGAAATCGAGGAGATGCATAACGGCAGACAGCGCATCGTCGCGACCGAGATTCCGTATATGGTCAATAAGGCGCGTCTGGTGGAATCCATTGCCGATCTGGTCAAAAATAAGCGTGTGGAAGGAATTTCCGATTTGCGCGACGAATCCGACCGCGAGGGTGTGCGCATTGTCGTCGAATTAAAGCGCGACGCCAACGCGCAGGTCATTCTCAATCAGCTGTTTCATTACACGCAGATGCAGGAGACATTCTCCGTCAATAATCTTGCGCTGGTCAACAACACGCCGCGCACGCTCAATCTGCGCGAGCTGATCGACCAGTACATCGAATTTCAGCGTGAGGTCATTGAACGGCGCACACGCTTTGATCTTCGCAAGGCGGAGCACCGCGCGCATATCCTGGAGGGCTTAAAGGTCGCGACCGACAACATTGACCGCATTATTGAGATCATCCGCGCGTCCGCAAATGAAGCGGATGCAAAGGTCAACCTGACACTGGAACCGTTTATCATCAATCAGATCGCGCTGCTTGGCATTGTCGGCGGCAGGGAGAATTTTGAGTTTCATCTGGATGAGGAGCAGGCGCAGGCCATTGTCAGCATGCGTCTCGGCCGTCTGTCCGGTCTGGAACGGCAGAAGATCAACGATGAATACGATGAGATTGAGGATAAGATCCACAGGCTGATGGATGTGCTCACCAGCCGGGAAAAGATGCTGGGTGTCGTCAAGACAGAGCTGATGGAGATCCGCGAAAAATTCGGTGACGCGCGCCGCACCAGCATTGAAAATGTGGACAATGAAATTGACATTGAGGATTTGATCGAGCGCGAGGAATGTGCATATACGCTGACGCATTATGGCTATATCAAGCGTATGCCGACCTCGACCTATCGTTCACAGCGGCGCGGCGGGCGCGGCGTGAGCGCGATGAGCCAGCGTGATGAGGATTTTGCAGAAATTTTGTTTACCGCATCGTCGCATGATATCATTTTGTTCTTTACCAGCGCCGGTAAGGTGTATCGACTCAAGGGCTATCAGATTCCGGAGACCAGCCGCACGGCAAAGGGCACGAATCTGGTTAATCTGTTGGAGATGGACAGCGGCGAGACGGTTTCCGCGATGTTTGCCATCAGTGAATTTGATGCGGAGCGGTATTTGTTCTTTGCAACGGAGCAGGGCACAGTCAAGCGTGTCGCGCTGTCCGAGCTGACCAATATCCGCCGAGTCGGCCTGCGCGCGCTGACGCTCAATGAGGGCGATAAGCTGATCGATGTGCGCCTGACAGACGGCAAACAGAATATCCTGCTTGTAACAGCAAAGGGACGCGCGATCTGCTTCCCGGAGACCGAGGTGCGCGCGATGGGCAGAGCTGCGGTTGGCGTGCGCGGTATTGCCCTGCAGGAGGGCGACCGTGTCATCGGCGGCGTGCGCGCCCGTCCGGAGGGCGAGGTGCTCACCGTCACACAGAATGGCTTTGGCAAACGCACACCGGTCAGTGAGTATTCCCTTCATCATCGCGGCGGTCAGGGCATTCTGACGCATCAGCTGAGTGAAAAGACGGGCGATATTGCCGGAGCGGCGGTCGTCGACCCGGATAACGATATCATGATTATTACGGATGGCGGCGTGCTTATTCGCACAGAGGTTGCGGATATCCGTCAGTGCGGCAGAAATTCGCGCGGCGTCATCGTCATGCGCACCGGCGAGGATGTCCGCGTCAATGCGATCACGCGTCTGGATCATGAGGAAGAGAGCGATGAGGACGAGGAAATGCCGGAACAGTCTGAAGAAATATTAGAAAACGCGGAGCCTGCTGTCATTGAGAATGAAAATGGCGCAGACGAATAAAAAACATGTCATTGCTTACACCGATGGCGCCTGCTCGGGCAATCCCGGCCCGGGCGGGTACGGTGTGATTTTGCAGTACGGGGAGCACCGAAAGGAGCTGAGTGAGGGCTTTGCACAGACCACCAACAACCGTATGGAGCTGCTCGGTGTGATTACTGCGCTGGAGGCGCTGAAAACGCCCTGCGAAGTGGATTTGTATTCCGACAGCAAATATGTCGTCGATGCAATCCAAAAGGGCTGGGCGGTCAAATGGCGCAAAAAAAACTGGATGCGCACGCCAAAGGAGCCGGCAAAAAATCCCGATCTGTGGGAACGGCTGCTGGATTTGCTGGAGGTACATGAGGTTACCTTCCATTGGGTTAAGGGACATGCGCAAAATGAAAATAACAATCGGTGTGATGAGCTGGCAGTGCAGGCATGGAAGAAAATAAAAAATAACGATTAGTATAATTTTTATATTTATTTTTTGAAAGTAAATTTATTTTATAAGACCCAGCAGTGAGAGTCGCAGACGGCTCGACAATCGGGTGGGTGGGCGCGCCGGTTTCCCCACTTGAATAGAACCAGTTGCATTGCTTTTGCGAAAGTATGCAGGGAGAGGGCGCAAGGCGCCCGCCCTCCCCCTGCACCCCTACCGGCGCTTGTGAGCACGAAGGCTGCTTGTCAAAATAGATGGCTTCCCCAAACGGATGCAGGGGCGTGGTGCCCGTCAAAAACTCCTGACGCCAAATGTTTTTGACGGGCGTTTCATTGTGCGCTGAGGGTTATGGCCTGTAATTGTAAACACTGGTGCGTAAAGGGTTTGTGATACGGTAATCTCTTCAGCGCTGAGAGTTAATATTTGCGTTTGTCTTGCTTTTGCAGAAAAAAACAACAAAATGTAAATTATATAAACAAATATACAGGACATAATTGGAGATTTCCATGAGACAGACCGACATGTTATGGAACGGATATCGCATTATACAAGATGACCAATTTTTCAAGCTGGGACAGGACAGTATGCTCCTGTCCGCTTTTGCTGTGCCGCCGCATCGGGCGAGGGTGCTGGATTTGGGCTGTGGCAATGGGGCGTTGGGTATCCTGCTGCACATGCGCAATATACACAAGAATCTCCGCATTACCGGATTGGAGCTTCAGCCGGAGGTGGCGGAGCTGGCGCGTGAAAATTTAAGAATGAACGGAATGGAGCAGACAGCGGAGATCATTACCGGCGATTTAAAGCGGCATAAGCAGCTGTATCCGACCGGCGCATTTGATTATATCATCTGCAATCCGCCGTATTTTTCCGAAAACAGCGGATATCGCACAAGGGCAAAGCATAAGCAGACCGCCAGACAGGAGTTTTCATGCAGTCTGGAGGATGTGGTGCAGGCCGCCGCGTATTTTGTCAAATTTGGCGGACGCGCCGCGTTTGTCTATCGTCCGGAACGCGTGTGTGAGCTGATTTCTGTGCTGCAATCGCGCGATTTACAGCCCAAACGCCTGCGTTTTGTACATCAGCATGCGGCTTCTGCACCATCTGCCGTGCTGCTGGAGGCACGTCGGGGAAGTGCGCCCGGTGTGCAGGTTCTGCCGCCGCTACTGGTGTGCGGCGAGGATGGGACACATACGGCAGAATATCGCGCGATCTATCATGAGGAGGATTTTGCATGAGCGGAACGCTGTATCTGGTGGCAACGCCGATTGGTAATTTGGAGGATATCACCTACCGTGCCGTCCGCGTTTTGAGGGAAGTGGATTTTGTCGCGGCGGAGGACACGCGTGTCAGCGGTAAGCTGCTGCATTATTTTGATATCAGTAAACCGCTCGTCAGCTATCACGAGCATAACCGCAGGCAGCGCGGCCCGGAGCTGGTGCAGCGGATGCTGAAGGGGGAGATGTGTGCGCTTGTGACGGATGCCGGTACGCCGGCGATCAGCGATCCGGGCGAGGAGTTGGCGAATTTATGCCATGAAGCTGGAATCGCTGTGGTTCCCATTCCGGGCGCGTGTGCCGCCGTGTGCGCATTGGCGCAGAGCGGTCTTTCCTCAGACAAGTGGTGCTTTGAGGGCTTTTTGCCGACGGCGAATAAACCGCGCCGCGAACGGCTCGCGGCACTGAGGGAGGAAACGCGCACGTGTATTGTATACGAAGCGCCGCATCGTCTGCGCGCAACGCTGCGGGATTTGGCGGATGCGCTGGGGGAGCGGCGCGTCAGCATGTCACGCGAGCTGACCAAGCTGCATGAGCAATGCCTGCGCATGACGCTGCCGCAGGCGGTTCAATATTATACCGGGCAGGAGCCGCGCGGCGAATATGTTCTCGTGATTGAAGGCGCACAGCCCGATCAGGAAAAGCAGGAGGCCGATCGTCTGCAACAGGCGATTTGCTTAACGGAGGAGCTGACTGCCGCGGGCCTGACGCTGCGCGATGCCGTCAAGCAGGCCGCAAAGCAGACCGGCGCGCGCAAGAACCAGCTGTATCAGATCATGCTGGAACACGGAGAGGCATGAGACAATGCGGCGGCACATAGCCTGCATCCTGTGCAACAATTGCATAATTTTAAAATATTAATTTGTGTACAGTGGAGAAAATTGTGAATAAGATGCGAATTCTATCCGATTTTCTTGCAATTGACAGATAAACGTGCTATGTTTTTGACAGATCGAAAGGATCGTTTGAGCTGCTCAGTTTTGATCACAATGAAGGAGGAATCAATTGTGAGCATTCTTGTAAAGATCAACGCGTTGGTCATTACAATTATTTCACTGTTATATTGCTATCAAATGTTTTATATTGCAGTTGTATTTATTGGGGAATGGCTGCAAAAACGCAGGGCAAAGGCGCTACATGAGCCGCCGGTGACACAGCATCGGTTCGCCGCAATTATTTCCGCGCGCAATGAATCTGCGGTCATCGGTCAGCTGATCGATACGATCAAAGGGCAGAATTATCCGGCAGAGCTGCTGGACGCGATTGTCATTGCGGATAACTGCACGGATGACACTGCGCAGGTTGCGCGCGGGCACGGCGCAATTGTTTATGAGCGCTTTAATCAGGAAAAGGTCGGCAAGGGCTTTGCCCTCAATTACGCGTTTCATCAGATCGCGCGCGATTATGGCGACAGCTATTATGACGCCTATGTCATCATTGACGCGGATAATCTTCTGGATGAGAATTATTTTAAGGAAATCAATAAAACCTATAGCAAGGGATATCGGATTTGCACAAGCTATCGAAATTCTAAAAATTTCGATACCAATTGGATTTCGGCGGGCTACGCGCTGTGGTTTTTGCGCGAGTCGAAATTCCTCAACAATGCCCGCATGATGCTCGGCTCCAGCTGTGCGGTTTCCGGCAGCGGCTTTATGGTGGCCAGTGAAATCATTCGCGAGCGCGGCGGCTGGAATTATCATCTGCTCACGGAGGATATCGAATTTACGGTTGATACGGTCATCCGGGGAGAGACGATTGGCTATTGCGCGGGCGCGATGCTGTATGACGAGCAGCCGACGAAATTTGACCAGTCGTGGAATCAGCGCTTGCGCTGGAGCAAGGGCTTTTATCAGGTTGCCAAAAATTATGGCGGCAGATTGAGCGGTGGAATTGTAAAAAAACATCGCATTCAAGCGTTTTCCTGCTATGATTTGACGATGACAGTTATGCCGGCGATGCTGGTTACGGTTGTCATTTTGCTGGTTGATTTTATTATGCTGCTGACGGCATATTTTGGATCGACCTATATGCCGCATTTGACGCAGCTTATGATACACACGCTTCTGTTCTGGATCGGCGGCTATTACAGCTCTCTGTACATCATGGGCGCGCTGACGCTGATTACCGAGCGAAAGAGAATCAGCTGCCCGGTCTATAAACGGATTTTGTATTCGTTTACCTTCCCGATTTTTCAGATGACCTATTTGCCGATTTCGTTCGTTTCGCTGTTTAAAAAGGTGGAATGGAAGCCCATTCGGCATGATGTTGCGAAAACCTTGAATGAGGTGCGATAAATACTTTCTGTATAATTTAAAAATAAATATACAAAAAAATCTCGGAGATCTTGTGTCTCGGAGATTTTTTTATTGCGAAAAAATACTTTCCCGCCGTTTTCGCGGGGAATCACATAAAAATGTCTTTTTTGATACAGTCATCCTGCCATTTTCGCGGCAAAACCGCGGATTTTGGCGGTTGACAGCTTTGCGGCGCGCGCCTATTATAAGATGCGACAACTCACAGAGCTTTTTCATGAAGGAGGATCTCTATGTCAAACCCTACGGTTGCCAGCGCGCTGATTGCGCAGCTGGAGCATCCCATTTCTGCGCTGGAGGATCAGCCGTCGCTCGCCGCGGATGATCTCAAGGCATATTTTGACGGTGATTCCAACCAGCTGTGCGAGGCGCACAATACGCTGGTTGAGGCCTTGACCGCGCCGGAGGGCGCGTCCGGCATTGGCTTTACATCCACCGCCGGCGTTCCGGCCGATAATTTGCAGGAGGCGGTTATCAATGTTCAGCAGCAGCTGCGCGCCATCGCGCTTGGATCCATTCCGGATGGCACGATCACGGTGACCCAGCTGGATGATGCGCTGCAATCCACATTGGGCCAGCTGGATACGCTGATTGCCAGTGTCAACGCGATCGCCGGCCGCGTGGAGACTATTCGTCCATCCGGCGCGCAGTATCCGCTCATGGTGCTGGCGCTGGCGGATAACTGCCCGGATGATATCAAGGATGATATTGCCAGCGCGGCATTGGGCGTGCGCAATGCCGAGGTGTATGATCTCGGCATTCAGCTGGCATGGCTGTGCCGCACGATGAACGCCGCAAATCTGCCGTCCAGCGTATTTCGCA
The DNA here is from genome assembly GCA_964513445.1 of uncultured Butyricicoccus sp. Classification (GTDB taxonomy): domain Bacteria; phylum Bacillota; class Clostridia; order Oscillospirales; family Butyricicoccaceae; genus Butyricicoccus_A. Next base: position 35,579 of record CAZEMM010000007.1, read on the forward strand.
GCAAGCAGAACCTGAGCGAAATTCTATCCGATACCGCAACGCTGAACGAGATTGAATCGCTCACGCCGGTGCGCCGTCTCATATCCATGTCCTCCGAGGTGTCCACGATGTATTACGCGGCGCTGGACAACGTCGGATAAGTAAAAAAATCTCCCGAGATAGACGTCCTTCTCGGGAGTTTCATCTGGTGCTTGTTAAACGGGCTTAACCGGCATAATGATCGCACCGGCGATATACAGGATGATACCGGTACCGGCGGAGAAAAATGTCACCGCCGCCATTGCCAGACGGAGGATCGTCGGATCCATGTTGAGATACTCCGCAATGCCGCCGCACACGCCGCACAGCATTTTGCCCTCTTCAATGCGATATAATTTTTTCGGTTCCATAGAAATGCTCCTTCCCGTTAACGTATGTGAATGGTAACGCTGCCGACATCACAGTCGACAGCCAGAATTGCTGAGCCGGTCGCATCAGGCAGCGGCAGAACCATGTCGTCCGAAAAGCCGCTGTCCGAGCCATAGAGCGCGCCGGATGACGAAACGACATCGATTGAACCGGCATCCGAAGAGCCGCGGATGCTGCCGATAGCGGAGATGTCCAGCAGCGTCAGCTCGATGCTGCCCACGTCGCAGGAAAGCTCGGAATTGCCTGCCAGAACGCCTTCTATCTCTATTGTACCGGCGTCGACGTCAGCCGTCAATCGGTCGGTGCGGAAATTTTTCATCTCAATCACACCGGCATCCACGTCCAGCTCCGCTGTGCGGGCGGTCAGGCCGTCGACATATACCGAACCCGCATCGACGTCAATATCCAGCTGGTTTAACCCCGTGTTCTGCGGGACGGTCAGCGTGATTGGCGCCGGACGTGACCGGAACCACCAGCCTGCGCGGCGTGTTTCCTCAATCACCAGCGTGCCGCTGTCCTGCCGCCAGCTGACATATTTGCCGCCGGTCAGCTTCCAGTCATCGCCCGTCTGTATTGTACACTCCGCCGCGTCGATATTCAGCTCCAAATTGGTTAAGGCGTCCGCCGTCAGGCCTTTGTCCTCCGCCGTCTCGCGGTAATTGGCAAAACGCAAATCGCTTTGATTGCTTTTGGTGTTCACGCCCAGCAGGATTGCCACCACGCAGCAGGTAACGCCGAGCACCAACAAAACAATGGCAAAAATGGTTGATTTTTTCATAGCTCCCTCACTTTTCCGGACAGCGCAGCGCATCTGCCAGTGCACGCGGCATGGAGACGATGCCGCGCAGCAGCTTTGGAAAAACCGCGCGGAACAGCACAAGCGTCAGCTGCCAGAGCAGAATACCGCACGCCGCGGCGATCAGCGCAAGGCCGATCAGTAAGATAAAGACAGACACCTCGGCCGCGTTAAATACAGCCGCAATGACAAGCGCGAGGGCACATATCCAGGCAGCACCCGATAAAATCGGCACAATGAGAAACAAAACGAAAACCGCGCAGATCAGCCCGACGAGAACGCCCCCTAATCCGCCGATCACACCGACACAGGCCGGAACCACCGCGACCAGCGCGACACACGCCAAAATAACAACCAGCAGCTTTTGCCCGTTATCCATCGCGCGGAATTTGCCCGCCATGCTGTCCGCCTTGCGTGAAAAGCCGTTTGTGCGCTGCTCGTCCTGCGGCGGAATGGATACTTCGCGAAATTCCCGCAAGATATCCGCCGCGACCTTTTCCGGTGTGCCCAATGTGCGCATGACCTCTTCTTCGTTTTCCTCGCCGGCCTCGTCAAAATAATCTGCATAATACTGCATCGCATTGCGGCGTTCCTCCTCCGGCATGCCGCGCAGCGCCTGCTCCAGACGCCGCATAAATTCCTCTCGATTCATTGCTCACCTCCGGGAAATAACAGCGCTTCAATGCCGTCGCGATAGGCGAACCAGCTGGCGCGATATTCACGCAGCTGCTGCCGTCCGGCATTGGTGATCGCATAATAGCGCCGGTTGCGCCCGTCAATGGCACGGTCGTATACCGTTAGATATGCGCTTTTTTCCAGCCGGCGCAATACGGGATATAAGGTCGATTCTGAAATATCCAACCGGCTGCGCACCTGCTGCGTGATGCGATAGCCATAGGTATCCTCCTGCGCCAGAACCGACAGCACAACCGCATCCAACAGGCCGGATGTAATCGGAAAAGACATGGGATAACCTTCTTACTTTATATTGAATAATATTATATATAATATAGTATTATATGTCAATAAGGATATGGATTGCGCTTGCACAGGATGAAAAACCCTGCTATACTAAAATACAATAAAAAAAAACGGGAAGGGAAGGCTTACAATGAAGGTCGGATTGGTTTTAGAGGGCGGCGGCATGCGTGGCTTATATACCATCGGCGTGCTGGACGCAATGATGGAGCATGACCTTTGGGTCGATTATGTTGTCGGCGTGTCGGCGGGCGCATGCAATGGCATTTCCTATGTTTCCAGGCAGCAATACCGAAATTATCGCATTGATGAAAAATACTTAAAGGATAAAAGATATATCAGTATACGGAATTTTATCAAAACGCGGTCGCTCTTTGGCATGCATTTTATTTTTTCCGAGATTCCAAAAACGCTCGATCCGTTTGATATGGCGGTTTATTTAGACAGTCCGGTTGAGTTTGAGGCGGGCGTCACGGACGTGGAGACAGGAGAGCCGGTCTATTTTGGCAAGCTGGAATCGCTGGACGACACATGCACGGTGCTGGCGGCTTCCTCGTCCATCCCGATGTTTGCACCGCCGGTGGAATTTGAGGGCAGAAAGTATCTAGATGGCGGAACCTCCGATCCGATTCCGGTGCGGCGCGCGTTGAAAAAGGGCTGTAACAGGATGATCGTCGTGCGCACGCGTGACCGCAGCTATCGCAAGACGCCGGAGAGCGGGCGCGCCATGTATCAGCGTGCGTTCCGCAAAGAACCTGGGATGATCGACTGCATCGACCGGCGGCATGCGGTGTATAACCGGCAGGTGATCTGCTGTAACCGTATGGAGCGGGCAGGGCAGGCGCTGGTACTCGCGCCGGAGGAACCGGTAAAGATCAGCCGGTTTGAAAACGATATCCGCGTGCTGGACACGCTGTACCGCGAGGGCTGGCAGGCCGTGGAGCTGCGGCTGGACGAGCTACGCAGATTCATAGGGAAGTAAAACAGAAGGACACGGCGCGTCTGCCGTGTCCTTTTGCAATGTCTTATTCCTTACACAGCAGTGTTCCGGAGAACGCCGCGAGATGAATATTTCCGTTATAAATCGTGGGATTGACACAGCCGCCGCCGGAAAACCGCTGCTCATCCGTGTTGATGATTTCTTCCCAGCCGGCACCTGCGAGGGCGGGCAAATGTACTGTCACGGGCTGCTGGCCAAAATTCATCACACAGGCGATGGTCTGGCCGCCGTCCTCCGACCGGCGCGCAAACGCAAAGACGGTGGGATTGGCACCCGGCGTGTCCAGCCAGCGGAAGGCGCGGCTGTCATATTCCGTGTCAAAGAGGGCGCGGCGCTCCAGACCGATGCGGTGCAGCGCGCGGCAGAAGTGGTTAAACGCGTCATGTACCGGATATGTCATGAGGTTCCAGCCGAGCTGCTTGTTCTCGTCCCATTCGGTGAACTCCGCAAGCTCGTTGCCCATGAAGTTGAGCACCTTGCCCGGATGGGCGCACATGTAGAGATACAGCAGCCGCACCTGTGCGAATTTCTGTGTGTAATCGCCCCACATCTTGTCCACAATCGTGTGCTTGCCATGTACGACCTCGTCGTGCGACAGCGGCAGGATAAATACATCGTTATAAAAATATGCCATGGAGAACAGGATGAGATGGCGGTTGTGATAGCGGTCGTTCGGATGCAGCGCGAGATATTCCAGCGTGTCGTTCATCCAGCCGAGATCCCATTTGTAATCGAAGCCGAGACCGCCGTATTGCGGCGGAGCGGTGACCTTGAGATAGTTGGAGGAGTCCTCCGCGATCAGCATGATCTGCGGATAGGTCTGCTGCAAATAATAGTTGACGCTCTTTAGGAACCAGACGCCGGGATCATTGATCGCGCCGTTCGGGTCGCCGTGATGGAAAATCAGCTGGGACACCGCGTCATAGCGCAGGCCGTCGATATGATAATAATTGATCCAGAAATCCAGCGAGGAACGCATAAAGGACAACACATGCGGCTTGGTATAGTCAAAAAAGACCGTGCCCCATTCGGTGCTGCGTTCCGCTTCATTGGCCGATTCATAGACAAAGCCGCCGTCAAACTGATGCAGGCCGAAGAAGTCGGTGACAAAATGCAGCGGCACGACGTCCAGAATGACGCCGATGTGCGCCTGATGGCATCGGTCGATCAGCTCCATCAGACCAAACGGGTCGCCGTATCGGCTGGTCGCGGCGAAATAACCGGTCGCCTGATAGCCCCACGAGCCGTCAAACGGATGCTCGGTCAGCGGCATCAGCTCAATATGTGAAAAGCCCTGTTCCTTGACGTAGGGGATGAGCTGATCGGTCAGCTCACGATAGGTGAGCATCCGTCCGTTTTGCCGTTCCTCTTCGGTCGGCGCGGTTTCCTTGCCGTCCTCTGTGCGCCGCCATGAGCCGGCATGCAGCTCATAAATGCTGACCGGACGCGTGAAGTTTTTGCTGCGCTGCTCCATCCACGCCTGATCGTTCCAGCAGTAATCGTCTATGTTCCAGATGACCGACGCGGAGCTGGGACGCACCTCGGAATAAAAGGCAAAGGGGTCGGCGCGGTCGATCACACGGCCCTCCATTGTCGTCGTGCGGTATTTATACAGCGCGCCCGGCGCAAGACCCTGACAGAAAATCGTCCAGACGCCGTCCGGACGGCGCTCCATCTGCCAGCCCTCCCAGCCGGTAAAGTCGCCAATCAGCTGCATATTGGCGGCATACGGCGCAAAAACACGAAATTCATAGCCATCCTGGTCATATTTATGGGCGGGATGCGAACCGAATACACGGTATGCCTGCGCACCTTGCCCCGTCAAAAATTCACGAATCAATCGTTCTTCGTTCATAGTGGAACTCTTCCCCTCTAAATCATTTTGGCGAAAAAACCTTACGGTTATTATACCATTGTTATGAATCGTGCGCAATTAAAAAAGACATAAGATGATATATTAAACACGAATACGATAAAATGATGGGTAATTTGCGCGAGACCGTATAAAGGACACCGCAGCGCGTTCTGGCAGCCTGTGTGGAAGTCCCCTGATATTTCCATATAATCTGTGCAAAAAAGAGATGACAAATGCGGTAAAATGGTCTATAATAAAGCTGAATATACGTGGAAATACGCATTTTTATGGTAAATTTTTAAATTTTTTATGAAAAAAATACGAGGCGCTATCATAAAACCGAAAATGGAATGATGCGCTCTGGAATAAGACCGATTCGAGGCGGGATTTTTTATGAAACGAGTTATCAAAATTGGCAGTGTGATGCTGGCCGGTTTGCTGCTGTGCGGGATGGTGACAGCGGCATGGGCGGACGGCGAGCAATACCGCGCGCCGGAGGAGGACGAAAAGCTGCATGTCAGTGAGACGACCGTGGAGGTCGTGCCGCGCAGTATCGCCGTGTATCCGGAGAGCGAAGGAACCGATACATCGGAGGTTTCGATGCGCGTCAATGAGCAGATCAGCCTGATCGCAATTACGGAAAACACGGCAGATTCTCTTAAGGCCGTCAATCAGGAGGATCTGGAGGAGGAGTCGGACGAGGACGACGAGGATGACGAGACGCAGTCGGATGAGGATGAAACGGCGTTAAAGGGCGCCGATGATGAGGACGCGGATGAAGATGCGTCCGACGAAGAAGATTCTGAGGACGAGGAAACGCAGGAGGACGAGGACACAGCTGCGGACGAATCATCCGATGAGGAGGATGAAACAGACGCGCAGGTTGTGCAGAAATTCACGGCGGCGTCGCGTGAACAATATAACTGGCATCTGTCGGACGATTCGGACAGCGGCATCATTGAAATCGCCGAGAGCGGCGATATCACGGCAAAGGCCGAGGGCGAGGTGACGGTTGTCGCGTCGTATACTGAGACAGATGAAGACGGGAACGAGACGCAATATAATTTCAGCTGTAAAATCGTGGTCAAGAGCTATCTGCCGAACGCGCTGTATGTGCCGTATGACGGCAATATGGAGCTGGGCGATGAACAGCAGGTCGAGATCTCGTTCGGTCAGATCGTTGAAGAGGCAGAGGATGAGGATGAGAGCGACGACGACACCGAAGATGAAACCGAAGAGGTGGAGCTGGATGCGGACGAACAGGCGGAAATCCTGAAATCCATCCAGTGGGAAAGCTCGGATACGTCGTTGCTGACTGTCGAGCAGGATGATGATACGGGCGAAATTACCGTAAAGGCGACGGACACCGTTTCGCAGAACGACGAGCCATATGAAACGGTGCAGCTCATCGGCACGATCGAAACGGCAAATGAGAACGATAAAAAGGTACCGGATGATGCGCTGGAGAATTCCGACATCACGCTGGAGGAACCGAGCGTCACGTATACATATGAAATTTGGATTTGGAAGACGCGGCTGGAGGGCGCCCAGCCGGGCGCATCGATCACGCTGGATGAGGACAATATGCTGGTGCTGCGCGAGGGCGAGGCGATGCAGCTGGCTGTCGATGCCAAGCCGGATCGCGCCTATCTCGGCCCGGTCACATGGAAATCCAGCGACGAGAGCATCGTGACAGTTGACGCGGAGACCGGCGAGATCAAGGCGGTCGGCGTCGGAAACGCGATGGTCACGGCGACAGCGAATAAGATGCTGGCTTCGGGTCAGAGCAAGAAGCTCAACCCGGTCAAATATGTCTTTCAAATACAGGTGCTGCCCAATTCCAAGGTCAGCTCCATTACGCTCAATCGCCAGCGCATCACGCTGGAAAAGGGCTCGACCTTCCAGCTGGAGGCGACAATAGAGCCGGAATCGGCGGCCAGCACGCCGATTATCTGGTCATCCAGCAATCCGGCGAATGCCAGCGTCAGCAGCACCGGCCTGATTACTGCAATGCGCGCCAGCAACGGTACGGTTCAAATCACTGCGACAGTCAAGGGCAAGGCAGGCGAACGCGCGCGCTCCGCTGTGTGTGAGGTCATGGTTGTCAGCAGCAGTTCAACGGATGATGACGATCAGGACAATACGGACAATACAGAAAATACCGGAACCACGACCACCCCGTCCAGCGGCGGCATCATTTATAACAACGGCTCGACCTTCTCGAGTACCGGATCGCTCTATATGCCCGGTTCTCTGGTCTCGATTAACGATCAGAGCGAGCCGCTCTATGTCATGCCGACACATATTCCGCGCTCGGTATTCCTCACCGTGGACAGCGCGCTTGACACCGAGACGCAGTCCATTTTGACCGCGTTGACTGCGTTTGACGGCAAGGCGACGTTTTTTGTACCGGTAGAGGATTTGTTTGACTCGGACGACCTGCTGCGGCAGATCGCGGGCGGCGGGCACAGCATCGGTCTGCTGCTCCAGCCGGAGCAGGCGAGCAGCATGCGCGAGGCAGTCGCGCTGCTGGATGATGCCAACGAGCGGCTCACCGTCATCACAGGTACGCCGTCGCGCATTGTGCGCATTGCGGGCGGCTCGTCCAACGTGCTGGACGCGGATGATGTGCGTGCGCTGCAGGAGGCAGGCTATCGCGTGTGGGATTGGGATAAAAACGCCAATGAAAGCGAAGCGGATACGGCAAGTGTCTATCAGAGCCTGGTCACGGCGATGGATGTGACCGGCACGACCTCGATCCGCTTTGACGGCACGGCAAATTCCGCGACAGTTTTACAGCAGCTGCTGCCGTATATGCAGTATTGCGGCATCCCGTCGCGCGCCATCAGCGCGGGAGATACCCCGACGTGTCAGGTGCCGATGTAAATGTACAATTAAATGCAAAACGAAAGCCGCAGGCGCGAAAACCTGCGGCTTTTAAGTTTGTTAATGCCTGCTTTCGGGAGGGAGGTGGCGCGGCAAAGCCGTGACGGAGGGAAGCAGTTTGCTTTCTTTTATCGTAAAATAAGCACTGGGGGAATGTCCTGGGCGGAAGCATGCTGTTACATCGAGGGATGTATGTGACATTAGGACGGGGCCTCGCTTTCGCTGCGCTCACCTGCCACCGGCAGGCCGCGACCCACCGCGCTTGCGACGGGCGAAAACAGCTTGCAAACCGTACCGTGCCGTTTCTGCGGTGCGGCAACGTGAAGTGACCCACAGCCGCTCCTGATACCTAATGCGTCTGTGGGTCTTGTTGCCTTTTCAGCCCGGAGGGTTGCAAATGCAAATTTTCACTTTGAGCGCTGAAGGGATTACCGTATCACGAACCCTTTACGCGCCAGAGTTTACAATTACAGGCCGTAACCCTCAGCGCGCAATGAAACGCCCGTCAAAAACATTTGGCGTCGAGAGTTTTTGACGGGCACCTTGCGCCCTCTCCCTGCATGGTTTTAAAAGAAAGGGGCGTGCTCCCAAGCACATTTAGGACGGGGCCTCGCTTTCGCTGCGCTCTCTCCCTGCCAAATTCTCACATTTGCTTGAAGAACGCCTGCGTTATGCCAGCGCGTCCGCAAGACCCTGCACAATACCGTTGCCGAGCTGCTCCATATCCGCTTCGTCCGGCGTGTAGACGCCATCCTCATCCGGTGCAATATGAACCGTATAGGTGACTGCCTCGCCATAGGTCGGCTCGTCGTCCAGCTGTGCGTTGATCTCAGTGAACAGCAGTTTGAGCACATCGTTGACGACTGCGTTGGAGATATCCTCCTCCGCCATACCAACATACTGGGAATAATCCAGATTCTCAAGGTAATCCGATTGAATCTGCTCAATGTCCAGCGAGAGCTGCAATGGCTGAATGTCGACCGGGACGTCAAAGCTGCCGTCGTCATTTTCCGTCGCCTCGCCAACGGTGAACGACATGGAGGAGAACATCGCCTTGATGACAGCTTCCATTTGTTCGGATGCCTCGTCATCTAATACAATGCCCTGCGCCTGCATTTCCGTGTCCATCATCTCCGGGATCTGACCAAAGATCTCGTCATATTCCGCCTGCACCTCATCGGCCGACTGGCCGGTGTATTTTGCCAGTGCATCGCGGTCTGCCGTGGAACCGGTCTTCATGTATTGCAGCGTGGCATTCATATAACCCGACGCGTCAAACTTTTGCGAGGCACAGCCCACCACCAGTGTCACGGCCAATGCTGCCGCCATCAGCAGCAGTAAGCCTCTCTTTTTCATACCCGTAAGTCCTCCTTGTGTTTTTGCATGCGGCGTTTACACCGGCCGCATCGTATTGTTAATATTATAACAGATCAAAACGGACTTGAAAAGCATAGCAAAAGCCGCCGACGGTTTTTCGCGTCAGCGGCTCTTGCGTGGAGTTATATAGAGTAAAAGAAGAGAGAAAAAGCAGTGTGTTTAGCGCATGTCATAGGTTACGGCTGCGCTCGGTGCAGTGCAGGTCGGCATTGCGTTGTGTTCAATCACTGTGCCAGCCAGAACAAGTGCAATGATCAGCAGCGTCATCATAATCATTTCATCCTTTCCATGGTTAAAATGCGGGTATTTATAAAAACGGTGTGCGCTCAGCGCATGTCGTAAACTTCTTCTGCGGTCTGATGCGGCATCGTAGAATGCGCCAGGACAGTACCAGCCAGAACAAGCGCAATGATAAGCAGCGTCATCATAATCATTTCATCCTTTCTATGGTTCAAAATGTTGGAATTTATAAAAACAGTATGCGCTCAGCGCATGTCGTAAACTTCTTCTGCGGTCTGATGCGGCATCGTAGAATGCGCCAGGACAGTACCAGCCAGAACAAGCGCAATGATAAGCAGTGTCATCATAATCATTTCCTCCTGTCAAAATGCTAGAAATTGAAATTGTCCATTCAGAGGGAGTCCGCAGCTCCGCGGCTGCTGCCGGCATCCCGTTTGCAGATGGTGTGAGAAATTCGTTTGCTTTGCGGACCGGCCTTGCGCCGGGCTCGCGGCAGTTTTTTTGTTGGCTGCTCATGCAGTCTGTTTTTTTGTTCTTTTCTCTTTTGTTGAGCCTATTATATCGTGTATTCCTGCTTTTTACTATAATTTTATTGCGGAACTTTCATCTGATTTTGCGCCTTTTTTCAACCGATGTTCCGGAAACTTTTATTTTCTTGCGGTTATCAATTTAAACCCTACAAAACCGATGGATTCGCACTGTGGCGTGATGGGAGCAGATCGCAGAATTATAGAAATATGTTACTTTCTATAAAAAAAGAGGCACACGCATAAAAAGCGTGTGCCCGAGCCTGTAGAAAAAGTGAAATCTCATCGCATAGGATGCAGGGATTTCGTTATAAGCTGTGCGGATTACAATCTCGTCATTTTTGGCGGCATGTGCGTCAAAAATGACACTTCGACAGGCTGAATTACTTGAGCGGTACATAGGTTGGCTTATATTTGTCATCCTTTGAGCCGATACCCAGTTGTCCGTACAGATTGCAGCCGAAGCTTTTGACCAGACCGTCGTTTGTGCGAATGACGCTCATAAAGCCGCCGGCGGCAATTGCCCCGACGTTGTCCGCGATCTCATACGGCTCGACCTGACAGAAGATAGTCTCCTCACCCATAGAATAGGTGGCATCGCCGCGCTTCAGTCCGATTTGACCGTAGTTATTGACGCCCCAGCCCCATGCCGTTCCGTCCGTCTTGAGCGCGATGGTGTGCGCGCTGCCCGCGGCCACCTCGCTGACGTCCTCCATAATTTTGATCGGGGTGGTTTGAATCATATCCGTCGTGTTGTCAACATCTTTGGTGCTGATGGAGCCGACAGCCGCCTTGCCCCACGCGTACAGGTCGCCGCTGTCCGTCAGCGCGAGCGCGTGATAACGTCCGCCGCATACGACGCGGCTTACACCGTCCATCACCTTGACCGGAACCGACTGATACGGGTAGCCGTCCGCGTCCGTGCTGTCCGGCTGTGTGATGCCAAGCTGACCTTCCAGATCAGAGCCCCACGCGTACAGCGTGCCGTCTGATGTGACTGCCATCGAATAATCCAAGCCGGCGGAGACGGACATGACATCGTCCATCAGCTTATATGGGATGGATTGGCAGGCATAGCCATCCTCGTCTGTCTGGTCGCATTCGCTGTCCGCAATGCCGAGCGCGCTGTCCTTGTTGCGTCCCCACACATACAATGCGTTGTCCTTGGTGATAGCAAGGGCGTGCCTGTCGCCTGCGGCGATGTACGCAACGTCCTCCATGATTTTTTCCGGCTCCATACGGCTGATGTTCATGCCGTCGCCCATCTGATAGCTGGTGTTGTCGCCCCACGCGTATAAGTCGCCGTTGCTGCAAAGCGCGAAGGACAGCTCATCGCCCGCTGCAACCTGAACGACCTTTTTCGGCAGCTCGATCTCAACTAGATTGGTTTTGTTGTCACAGGTGACGTCGCCCAGCTCGCCCTTTGCGTTGTGCCCCGTCGCCCATACGTCGCCGCTGTCGTCCACCAGCAGCATATGATCAACGCCGCAGGCAATCTGCTCGGAGCTTGTTTTGGATGTCGCGCCGTCCCGCATTAAGCCGATAAACATTGCAATGCCGACGATCAATCCTACAATGACCGCACCGATCAGCGTTACAATGATCTTGTTTCGTTCTTTTCCTGTCATGAATATGCCTCACTTTACTGCCGGAGATCCTGTCTCCGGTTGCTTTGCAGACAACGCTGCATCGTCTTATTATACCATTGATTGTACTGGACTGCAAAACCTTTGCGCATTTTACACAGAATTTTCACAGGGCGGATATGGTTGGCCGTCAGCGGACATCGGAATACATATTGTATAAATCACTATAAATTCCACCTGAAGAAATCAATTCGTCGTGCGTACCCTGCTCCGCGATGCCGTCGGCAGTGAGCACGAGGATGCGGTCCGCGCCGCGGATCGTGGTAAGGCGATGCGCGATGGTAAATACCGTGCGTCCATGCGCCAGCTTTTCCAGTGATTGCTGGACAACGTGCTCGCTCTCATTGTCCAGCGCGCTGGTCGCCTCGTCCAGAATAAGCACAGGCGGATTCTTGAGGAAAACGCGCGCGATGGAGATGCGCTGTTTTTGTCCGCCGGACAGCTTGACACCGCGCTCACCGATAAACGTGTCATAGCCGTACGGCAGCTGCGAGATAAATTCATCCGCGCCTGCCAGCGTTGCCGCCCGAATAATGTCCGCACGCGACGCGCCTGGCCTGCCGTATTCAATGTTGTGTGCGATCGTGCCGGAGAACAGATAGTTGTCCTGCTGTACGACGCCGATGTGGGAGCGCAGCGCGTGGAGCCGAAGCTTGCGCACATCCACGCCGTCCAATTTGACGCATCCGCTCGTCACATCGTAAAATCTAGGGATTAAATTACAAAGAGTAGTTTTTCCGCTGCCGGATGGGCCGACGATCGCGATGCTCTGTCCCGCGTCCACATGTAAGTTGATATGGCCGAGCACCTCGCCCGCGTCATCTTCATAGGAGAATGACACGTCGTCAAAATCCACCGTGCCGCGCACCTCGCCGCAATCCACCGCATCCGGCGCATCGGTGATCTCCGGCTTTTCGTCCATGATTTCCAAAAAGCGATCAATGCCGGTCATGCCGCGCTGGAATTGCTCCATAAATTCCACGATGCGGCGGATAGAGGTGAGCAGCGTCTGAACATATAACAGATAGGCGACAAAGTCTGCCGCTTCAATCGCGCCGCGCAGCAGGAACAGACTGCCGCAGACGATGACGATGAGGTTCATCAGGCCGTCAAAGGCGCGCGTCACGGCGTTAAAGCCTCCCATCCAGTAGTAATTTTTCTTTTTTAATTGCAGCCACCGCTGATTGCCGGCGTCAAATTTGTCCTGCTCGGTCTGCTCCTGCGCAAACGATTTGACCACGCGGATGCCGAGCAGCGAATCCTCGACCTGTGCGTTGATCTCTCCGACCTGCCAGCGCGTTGCCTTAAAGGTCTCGCGCATTTTGCGGTTAAAGCGATAGCAGCACAGCAGCATAAGGGGCAGCACGGCAAAGGTCAGCAGCGTGAGCGGCAGGTTGACCGACAGCAGGATACCGAAGGCCACGGTGATTTTCAGCCCCGCGATAAAAAATTCCTCCGGGCAGTGGTGTGCAAACTCCGTCACGTCAAACAGGTCAGAGGTGATGCGCGCCATCAGCTGGCCGACCTTCGCGTTGGCGTAATAGCGGAAGGACAGCGTGTGCAGATGGAAAAACAGGTCGCGGCGCATATCGGTTTCCACACGTGCGCCCATGACATGGCCGATGTTCGCCATAAAATAAGTGCCGGCGCAGTCGATGACGCGCATCACGGCGTACAGCACGCCCAGCCGCACGACCAGCGAGACCGTCAGCAGCTCGATGCGGTACTGCGCGATGCTGGTGATATAGCGCACGATAATCGGCAGGGCCAGCTCGCATACGGTCGTCATTGACGCGCAGAACAGGTCGAGCAGCAGTATGCCAAGATAGGGCTTAAAATATGGGGCAAATCGACGCAGCAGTTCGCCGGTTGAGCGCGTGTGCCCGGTGTCGTCATTCATTGGGAGGTCGCTTCCTTTCAGAAAAGATCATAACTGTAAGCATAGCGTAAAACGGCGAAAGTTGCAAGATGTATGCGCGCTGCAATTTTTTCCGGAGACGAATCCTGCTGTCTGATCGGCCCTGTGCTAAAATCTCTGGTTTTGCGCTGTTTTTTTGACTGCTGCTGTGGTATAATACCGTATATTGAACGCGAAAACGTATGAAGGAGTTGAAGCATTATGGGCTGTAATCATGATTGTGAGAGCTGTTCGTCTGGTTGCGGTGAGCAGGAATCCCTGCGTAAGGAGCCGCACAGACTGTCCCATATTAAAAAGGTAATCGGCGTTGTCAGCGGCAAGGGCGGTGTCGGCAAGAGCCTGTGTACGTCCATGCTGGCAGTGACGATGCAGCGCCGCGGCGCGCATTGTGCGATTTTGGATGCCGATATCACCGGTCCGTCCATTCCGAAGGGCTTTGGCCTGACCGGTACGCTGGGCGCGACAGATGATGGCGTCTATCCGATGTCCACGCGCACGGGCATTGAGGTCTGTTCCATCAATCTGCTGATGGAGGACGCAACTGACCCGGTGGTATGGCGCGGCCCGATTATCGCCGGTGCGGTGCAGCAGTTCTGGACGGACATCGTTTGGACGGATGTCGATTATATGTTTGTGGACATGCCTCCCGGAACGGGCGACGTCCCGCTGACGGTCTTTCAGTCGCTTCCGGTAGACGGCATCGTCGTTATGACGTCTCCGCAGGAGCTGGTCGCCGATGTCGTCACCAAGGCAGTCAAGATGGCGGAGATGATGGACATTCCGATCATCGGGATTATTGAAAACTACAGCTATTTCCAGTGTCCGGACTGCGGCAAGCGGATTTCCGTATTCGGTGAGAGCCATGTCGACGATATCGCGCGGCAGCATCAGCTGGATGTGCTGGCCAAGCTGCCGATCGACCCGCAGCTGGCGGCGGCGTGCGATGCCGGTACGCTTGAGGCGGCGCAGTTCCCCGATCTGTCTGCGGTCTGCGATAGGATCGCGGCGCTGTAAAGGGAAAATCCAACGGCAGATTGTAAAGTGCACTGCGGCAGTGTTCGCGGTGTGCTTTTTGCTGTATCTAACATAGATTTTACGCGGCGGATGTGCTACAATATAGACATAGAGGGGGATGGATATGCGGACGGAAGCAACGATTGAAAAAAGCCTGCGCACGACGGAATCGATGTACAGTATGATGCGGTGTGCAAGCGGCTGTTGTCTGAAAAGATGATACTCGCACGGATTATGAAATCCTGTCTGGAGGAGTATCAGCACTGCGATGTCAATGAGATCGCAGAGAAATATATCGAGGGTACGCCGCAGATCGGTGAGACACCGGTCGCACCGGATGAGACAAATACCGCGAGGATTCGCGGCGCAAACAATGAGGATTCGACCATCCATGAGGGTGGTCAATTATGACATCCGCTTTTACGCGACCGCGCCGGCTTCCGGCGATTTGATTGGACTGATCATCAACGTAGAGGCACAGAATGATTTTTATACTGGCTATCCGCTCATCAAACGAGGGCTGTATTATTGCAGTAGATTGATTTCCGCACAATATGGCACGGAATTTGCAGAGGGTCATTATGAGGACATCAAAAAGGTATATTCTATTTGGATTTGCATGAATCCGCCCAAAAACCGACAGAACAGCATCACGCGCTATTACATTGCCGAGGAAAACATAATAGGTGATGTGAAGGAGCATTCCTGTAATCCGTAAAACATGCCAATTGAAAAAAGAAGAACCTC
>CAZEMM010000008.1:0-46744 GCA_964513445.1 uncultured Butyricicoccus sp.
GCGACTTGCCGTAGGAACCGATTGCTGTTCTTTTTGCACTGCAAATATACACATTTGACATATTTGTTTGCTCCTTTCTGTCCACTTGTTTGATTGTTTTGACGTGATATAGTTCGTTCTTCTGATTGTTGTTTTTTTAACAATATCTAAATTGTAGCAGGAAATAAAAGCTGTGACAAGTTCATGCAAAAGGCTTTTTTTGTATGTTTTGACGAGGACAAAAGTGAGAGAAAGAAATACTTTGCCAAAAAATTATCAAAACAAATCAAATTATTGTTAAATTAATAACAATATCTACACACTTTTTGACTGATTCGGCAGAGATTTTTGTGTTTTTTTATGAAAATAAGCAGGCTGAAATGGGGAAAATAGATAAAACGGGAAATCGCGTATTTGCATTTGCCACAAATGAGGAGGATGTACAATGGAACGGTCAATTTGGACGCTGGATACACGGTGTATCCATGCGCCGTTGCTGCGTGGAGAAGTAAAGACGGATGTGCTGGTCATCGGCGGCGGGCTGTGCGGTGTGCTGTGCGCACACCGACTCAAGCAGGCGGGTGTCAGCTGTATCCTGGTGGAAAAGGGGAACATCGGCGGCGGCGTTACGCAGCATACCACGGCGAAGATTACCGCCCAGCATGGACTGTGCTATGACCGCCTGATTCGCACGGTCGGAGAGGAACAGGCGGCACAGTATCTGGCTGCCAACATGCGCGCGGTACAGCAGTACCGGCAGCTGGCAGGGCAATTTGACTGTGATTTTGTCGAAATGCCTTCCGGCGTCTATTCCCGTACAGACTGTCAGGCGATCGAGCGGGAGCTGCGGGCGGTGCAGGCGCTGGGCGGGAACGCGGAGTTTGCCGAGCGGCTTGACCTGCCGTTTGCAATACAGGGCGCGATTGTGTTTCCCGATCAAGCGCAGTTTCATCCGCTAAAATTATTATATGCGCTTGCGCAGGGACTGCATATCTATGAAAACACCTGCGTGCGGCGTTTGGAAGGACATACAGTATACACGGATGAGGGAACAATACGGGCAGAGAATATTATTGTTGCGACACATTTTCCGTTTCTCAATAGGCATGGCAGTTATTTTTTAAAGCTATATCAGCAGCGTTCCTATGTGCTTGCGCTGGAGAATGCAATGCACGTCGGAGGCATGTATATTGACGCCGCAAAGGATGGATATTCCTTTCGCATGTATGGAGATAAGCTGCTTTTTGGCGGCGGCGGCCATCGGACTGGGAAAAAGGGCGGCGGCTGGGAGCAGCTGCGACAGGCATCGGCAGCGTTTTTTCCAAATGCGCGTGAGGCGGCGCACTGGGCGGCGCAAGACTGCATGAGCCTTGACAGCATGCCGTATATCGGACAATATTCCTGGCACACGCCGGGACTGTACGTGGCCTCCGGTTTTCAAAAGTGGGGCATGACATCCTCAATGGTTGCTGCGGCGCTGTTGTGCGATGCGGTGCAGGGACGGGAAAATGATTGTAGCGAGGTCTTTTCGCCCAGCCGGAGTATGCTCCGGGTGCAGCTGTTTGTCAATGTCGCGGAGTCGGCGGGGAATCTGCTGCGCCCAACGGCAAAGCGTTGTCCGCATATGTGCTGTGCGCTGCGCTGGAATGCACAGGAGCACACGTGGGATTGCCCGTGCCACGGCTCTCGATTTACAGAGGATGGCGGCGTGCTGGACAATCCGGCCAATCGGGACGCCGTATGGGCCAGGGGAAAAGGACGTTAATTTAATATAGAAAAAGAGCGGGATATGTGGTACAATGGTAGCAGTAATCAGGAAGGGGAAGCACCCATGCGACATATCATTGATTTGAGCGACCTCACGATGGAAGAGTTCCGCGAGCTATATAAATTAACGTCAAATATCATTGACCGTCCAGAGGGCTATACAGAGGCCTGCCGCGGCAAGATTTTGGGCAGTTTGTTTTATGAACCAAGTACCCGTACCAATCTTTCGTTTTCCACCGCGATGATGCGCTTAGGCGGAAGTGTTGTCGGCTTCTCCAATCCCAATTCGTCGTCCACGGCAAAGGGCGAGACACTCAAGGATACCATCACGATGGTTTCCAACTATGCGGATTTGATCGTTATGCGCAACCCGCATGAAGGCGCGGCAAAGGCAGCGTCTCTTTTTTCCGAGGTGCCGGTCATCAATGCCGGCGACGGCGGACATCTGCACCCGACGCAGACGCTGACGGATATGACGACCATTCTGCGCCTGCGCGGTTCTGCCGATAACATGAAGATCGGCATCTGCGGCGACCTGAAATATGGCCGCACCGTGCACTCGCTCATCCATTTTCTCGCGAATTATCAAAACGTGCAATTTTATTTGATTGCGCCGCGCGAGCTGGCAATTCCGGAATATCTGCGCCAGTTTATGAACGAGCACAAGATGAAATTTTATGAGGTTAGCGGTTTGGAGCCGGTTATTCCCATGCTGGACGTGCTGTACATGACGCGCATTCAAAAAGAACGCTTCTCCAGCGTAGAGGAATATGAGAGTCTCAGGGGAATTTATTGCCTCAACGCATCCAAGCTGCGCGACGCAAAAAAGGATCTGCTTATCATGCATCCGCTGCCGCGCGTGGATGAGATCGCGCAGGATGTCGACGACGACCCGCGCGCTGTTTATTTCGATCAGGCACGGTTTGGCATGTATGCGCGTATGGCGCTGTTGCTCACGCTGAGTAAGGAGCCGCGGCTGCGCATGCCGAAGAACATTCCCGGTCGTCCCAACCTGCGCTGTACCAACCCAAAATGTATCACACGCACGGAAAGGTATCTGCCGATGGAGACGCATCGCACCCGCGAGGGAGAACGTTGCATCTACTGCGACCAGCTCGTGGAGTTCCGCCGGATGCGGCGTGTGGTTACAATGGAATATATGGACTGACAATGTCATAAAACCGAAGCATCTCCGGCCACCATGGATTCGATCTGTGGCGGCTTAGGATGCTTTTTTTTGCGCGCAAAAAGCCCCGCCGGATGTAAAGATCCAGCGGGGTTATGCAGACAAGATGTAAACGCTTACTTGCTCTTATTCTGAATGTACTCGTCCATTGCAGCAGCAGCCTTCTTGCCGGCGCCCATTGCAAGGATAACGGTAGCTGCGCCGGTAACGGTATCGCCGCCGGCAAATACGCCGTCCTTGGAGGTCGCGCCAACTTCGTCAGCAACGATGCAGCCCTTGCGGTTGGTATCCAGCCCCGGGGTCGTGGTACGAATCAGCGGGTTCGGAGACGTGCCGATTGCAACGATAACCGCGTCGACATCCAGTACAAACTCACTGCCCTCGATCGGAATCGGACGGCGGCGACCAGACGCATCCGGCTCACCCAGCTCCATATTTTGGCAGCGGACGCCCTTTACATGGAAGTTATCGTCACCGAGAACCTCCAGCGGAGCGGCCAGCAGCTTGAAGATAATGCCCTCTTCCTTCGCGTGATGAACCTCTTCCGCACGAGCCGGAAGCTCTGCCTCCGAACGGCGATATACGATGTAAACCTCTTCCGCGCCCATGCGCTTTGCACAACGCGCCGCGTCCATCGCAACGTTGCCGCCGCCAAATACGGCGACCTTCTTTGCGTGATAGATCGGAGTCGAAGCGCTTTCCTTATATGCCTTCATCAGATTGACACGGGTTAGATATTCGTTTGCAGAGTAAACGCCGTTGTAGCCCTCGCCCGGTACGCGCATGAAGTTCGGCAGACCTGCGCCGGAGCCGACAAAGATCGCCTCATAGCCATCCGCAAACAGATCGTCAATGGTTTCTGTCCGGCCGACAACAAAGTTCAGGACAAACTGAACGCCCTTTGCCTTGAGCGTGTCGATTTCCTTCTGTACAATTGCCTTGGGCAGACGGAACTCCGGAATACCATACATCAAAACGCCGCCGGCCGTATGCAGCACCTCGAACACGGTGACATCGTAGCCCAGTGCGCGCAGATCGCCTGCACAGGTCAGACCCGCAGGGCCTGCACCGACAACGGCGACCTTATGGCCGTTGGAGGCCGGAATCTCGATCGCGTCATCGGACGGGTGCGCCATCGCGTAGTCAGCCGCGAAGCGCTCCAGACGGCCGATTGCAACCGGCTCGCCCTTAATGCCGCGCACACACTTGCTCTCGCACTGGCTCTCCTGCGGACATACGCGACCGCAGACAGCGGGAAGCGAGCTGGTTTCCTTGATTTTGTCATTTGCCTCGAGGAATTTGCCCTGCGCAATCAGAGAAATAAAATCCGGAATCTGAACGTTGACCGGACAGCCGCCGATACATGGACGGTGCTTACAGTTCAGGCAGCGGGTCGCCTCGTCAACGGCAGTCGCCTCGTCATAGCCGAGAGAAACCTCCAAAAAGTTTTTATTTCTTACATTCGGATCCTGCTCCGGAATCGGATTTTTAATGGGAGACATATTTGCCATGTTACTTTACCTCCATGTTCAGCAGATTGCACTTGTGATTGCGGATTGCAGCCTGCTCCTGCTCCTTGTAAACGCTGGCACGGCGCATCGCCTCATCAAAATCAACCAGATGACCGTCAAAGTCCGGGCCGTCTACGCAGGCGAACTTGGTTTCACCGTCAACTGTCAGGCGACAGCCGCCGCACATGCCGGTGCCGTCAACCATGATGGAGTTCATGGAAACGATGGTCTTGATGCCATACGGCTTGGTGGTCAGGCATACGAACTTCATCATAATCATCGGACCGATGGCGATGACCGCGTCATACTGCTTGCCGCTCTCGATCTGCTGCTTCAGAATATCGGTAACCAGCGCCTTGTTTCCGTTGGAGCCGTCGTCCGTGCAGATGTACAGGTTTGTGGATGCTGCGCGCATCTCGTCCTCCAGAATAATGATGTCTTTGTTGCGGAAGCCCGCGATCAGGTCGACCTCAGCGCCCATCTCGTGCAGCTTCTTCGCCTGCGGGTATGCGATCGCGCAGCCCAGACCGCCGCCGACAACAGCGACCTTCTTCAGGCCCTCCAGCTCGGAGGCACGTCCGAGCGGACCGACAAAATCATGCAGGCAATCGCCTTCCTCCAGCAGTCCCAGCTTCATGGTAGTAGCGCCGATCTCCTGGAAGATGATCGTGATGGTGCCCTTTTCGCGGTCATATTCCGCAACCGTCAGCGGAATACGCTCGCCTTCCTCGTCTACACGAAGAATGATAAACTGACCCGGCTCGACCTTCTTTGCGACATACGGCGCGTCGATCACCATCAGCACGACGTTTTCGCTGAGCCGGCGTTTCTTTAGAATTTGATACATAAACATGTCCTCCTACATTAAGCAAAACAAATCAACATGATGCAATAAAAACCAACCATACTCTCATATAATACAGCATTATTCTTTATTTCTCAATAGATTATTCGCATTTTTTTGCGTCAATTTGTTTGATTCCAGTATAAGCAGCTTGCGCCCTGCAATGCTGTGCGGAAAATCACATGATTTCGTCTGTAACTCTGGACAATCCGGCAGGAGGGCGGTTCTAGTCCGGCGCATTGAACCATATGGTAATACAGGACTGCAATAGGAGGCGAGTGACATGCTGGAGCGGAGCTTGGAACAGGCGTCCGGCTGTCTGCCCTCTGCGCTGCGCGCCCGGCTTGCCCGGCTGAACAGCCATCAGCAGACGGCGTGTGAGGAGCTGCGGCTGCGCGCCGGACAGCCGATGACCGTGTCCATCGGACAGTGCGAGCAGACAATCGGTGATGCGCCGCTGGAGCCGGAGGAGCTGACGGAAATACTTGGCCGAGCTACGGGTTATTCGGTACACACGCACGCTGAAAGCGTGCAACATGGCTTTGTCACAATACAGGGCGGACACCGGATCGGTATCTGCGGACAGGTGGCCGTTCAGCACGGTACGGTGCGCGCGTTTCAGTCGATTTCATCGCTGAATATCCGCGTTGCACGCCAGATCAAGGGGGCGGCGGATGACGCTCTGCTGGACGCGCTGCGGACACAGGGGCGGCTGCAAAGCGCACTGTTTGCCGCACCGCCGGGTCGCGGAAAGACCACGCTGCTGCGCGATATCGCACGGCGGCTGTCCGATGCAGGTGTGCGCACAGCGCTGGCGGACGAGCGGGCGGAGTTGGCGGCAAGCTATCGCGGCGCGCCGCAGTTTGATGTTGGCCGGCACACCGACGTGATGACGGGATGCCCCAAGGCACAGGCGGCGATGATGCTGGTCAAGACGATGTCGCCGCAGCTGCTCGTTTTGGACGAGATCACATCAGAAGCGGATGTGCGTGCGGTGATGTATGCGTCGCACTGCGGTACGGCTATTCTTGCGTCGGCGCACGCGTGGGACGCTGCGGATTTTCACAGGCGTCCGCTGTACCGGACAGTGCTGGAGGCACATGTTTTTGACAGGCTGTATGACATTCAGCCAAACCGTACTGTGCGTCTGCTGGAGTAGAAGGGAGCGCCTATCATGTTGAAAATTGCGGGAATTGTATTGATTGTAGGCTCGTTTACCGGTATTTCCGTCTCACAGCGGCGGCAGTTTCAGCGGCGTGTAACCGCACTGAGCGATATGCTGTCGATGCTGGATTATCTCTCCGGAGAACTGGCCTACAGGCTGACTGATGTGCCTACGATGGTGGAGCGGCTGTCACAGGACAGCCGTGCCAGCATTGCGGAGCTGTTTGGGCAGCTGCTGGCGCTGCTTCGGCGTGACGACCAGCTGTCGCTTGCATTTAAATGGATGCGGGCGTTTCGGGAATGCGGGCCGCGCATCGGCCTGAACGAGGAGGACATCGCCATCCTGTGCGATTTGTCGGACTTTATCGGAAAATATGATGTGCAGTCGCAGCAAAAGAGTATTGACTATGCACGCGAACGCCTGCGCAGCCAGCTGTCAGTTGCAACGATCGAGCTGAAGAGCAAGGGAAACGTGTACCGCACCTGCTGCATTGCTGCGGGAATTCTGCTGGTTCTCGTGCTTATCTAACGGTGGATGGCCATGGAAGTTGATTTGATTTTTAAAATTGCGGCGGTCGGCATTCTCGTCGCCGTGCTCAACCAGCTGCTCATTCGTTCCGGCAGGGAGGAGCAGGCGATGATGACGACGCTTGCGGGGCTGATTGTTGTGATGATGCTGATTGTACAGAAGATCAGCGAGCTGTTTTCGCTCATTCAAAATGTGTTTGGGTTTTAGCGATGGAACTGATTATCAGGCTCGCGGGCATTGCGCTGTGCGGCGCGTTGTTTGCGGCGTTTTTGCGGCCGCTTTCGCCGGTATTCGGCATCTTGACTGCGCTGACATGCGGCATTCTGATATTGACCGCTGTGGTCGAGCCAATAGGCGAGGTATTTACGGCGCTTTCCTCGTTTTTGAGCGCGGCGGGCATTGCCGGAGATGTCTACCGTCCGGTCATCAAGGCGGTTGGCATTGCTGTCGTCGTGAGCATTGCGGCACAGGTGTGTCGGGATGCGGGGGAGGGGGCATTAGGGACAAAGCTGGAGCTGGCTGGAACCATCGCCGCCATTGCGGTCAGCCTGCCGCTGATGCGGCAGGTGTTCACGCTGCTGGGTAATATGCTGGTGTAAGGAAAACAAAGGAGAATGCATATGAAACGGGTCGCTGCCATTGTGCTGGGGCTGCTGCTGCTGTGGACGCCCGCGCGCGCGGAGGATTTGTTTGCAGACGAGCTGTTTTCCGGCAAGACGGATATGCAGAACGCCCTGGACGGGGAGGCGCGCTCTCTGCTGGGCAGGATAGAAGGCGACGGAAGTCTGATGCAGCTTGTCACCGACGCGCTGGAGCACACGCAGCGTGAGCAGCAGAGCGCCGTGCGGCGTACTGTTGTCACACTGGGGCGCATGGCGGTCGTACTGCTTTTCTGCGGCTGCGCGGGCAGCTTTTCAGATGGCGGCAAGGTCGGTACGTTCGTCATCTGTCTGGCGGGTGCGCTCGGTGTAACAGCGGCGGCTTACGGTGATCTGTCCGGCCTGATGGGGGTGTGCACCGAGACGGCAGAGGAAATTCGCGTGTTTTCCAAATCCATGCTGCCCGTTATGCTGACGGCTATGACGCTGACCGGCGCGCCGACCACGGCTACCCTGATGCATTCGGGGACAATGTTTGCGCTCGATTTGTGCATTACCCTGATAACCGGCGTATTTGTTCCGGCGGTTTCCGCATATGTTGCAATGATAACCGTCAATGCCGCTATGGGAAACGACATGCTCACACGACTTGCGGCCTTTGTCAAATGGGTGACGGTCGGCTCGCTCAAGCTGCTGCTGACCGTTTTTTTTTCCTACGTTACAATCTCCGGCTCGGTCAGCCACGGCCTGGACGCGAATGCGGTCAAGGCGACGAAGTTCGCGCTTTCCGGATCGGTTCCGGTCGTCGGAAGCATCCTGTCTGGCGCGACGGACACCGTGCTTTCCGGCGCAGTGCTGCTAAAAAATTCACTCGGGCTGTTTGGCATGCTGTGCATCATGGCGATTTGTCTCGTGCCGTTTTTGCGCGTGGGCATCAGCTATCTGCTGCTGCGCGTTGGCTGCGCGCTGCTCTCGCCCATTTGTCCAAAGCAGCTAAACGGCCTGCTCGACGGCATTATCGCCAGCATCGGACTGATTCTCGGCATGCTGGGCAGCTGCTCGGCCATCGTATTTTTTGAACTGGTGTATGCGGTGGTGATGGCGACATGATCGAGCTGATGCGGCAGGTCATTTACTGCGTCACAGCCGCGTCTCTGTTCGGCGCGGTCGCGTTGTCGTTGGTGCAGGAGGGCGCACTCAAACAGGTCATCCGCATCGCGGTCGGGCTGACGCTTGTTCTGTCGCTTGTCGTGCCGTTTCAGCGCACGATTTCATTTCCAAATTGGAAGGACTGGCTGACCGGCGAGACTGAGCAGGAGACAGACACAGTGCAGCTGTATCGTGAGACGATTTGTGAACAGGTGGAGGCGGAGACCGCACAGTACATCGAGCAGCTGGCGCGGCAGCAGGGTGTCGACGTGTGCACGGCGCAGGTCAGCGCGCAGACAGATGAGGATGGCACGGTGCGCATTACCAGCGTAACGCTTGACATGGATGCGGCGAACGACGCGTTTCGCCAGACGATTGCCGAGCAGCTTGGATTGGACGTGGATGCGGTCAAAACAGGGGGAATACCATGAAACAATGGCAAACAGGACTGTTTCGCCTGTGGCAGAAATATAAATACTTTATAGCAGTCATTGCGGTAGGCGCGGCGCTGCTGGTCTTGTCTGCCCCCTCCGCCGCAGACAAAACGGAAGAAACAGAGACGGCGCCGTCGGAGTCATTTGATCTGCCGTCATTCCAGTCTGCGGTGGCGGAGAGTCTGTCAAAAATTGACGGGGCGGGCCGCGTCGAGGTAATGCTGTCGCTGGAAGCCGGAGAGGAATCGGTGTATGCGGAGGACGTCAACCGCTCCAGTCAGACCAGCGGCTCCGAGCAGATCAGCGAGAGCTATCAGAGTGCCATGTCCATTTTGTCCGATGGCAGCTATGGGGAATCTCCGGTGCTTATCAAAAATAAGTACCCGACGTTTCGAGGCGCAGTTGTCCTGTGCGACGGAGCGAATAACGATACCGTCCGGCTGGAGATTACGCAGGCACTACAGGCGCTGTGCGGCATTTCCAGCGATCATATTTCCATATCAAAAATGAGGCAATGAGGAGGGAGCGGGATGACATCCATTCGGAAGCGCGGCGCGGTTTATGGCGTCATCGGTTTGATGCTTTGTGTGGCCGTCTATTTAAATTGGAGCTATTTTCAAACGCCGGAGGACCTGCTGGCGGCCGATCAGGCGCTGGAGGATTCGGGCACGGTTTACGGTGCTGTCACCGCGGTGGACAGTGAGCAGGACACGGAAGAACGGACAGACGGCACATCGGACGATTCTGCGCAGCAGACGGACGCGGTGTCAGATTATTTTGCGCAGGCGCGTTTGTCGCGGCAAAATGCGCGCGATGAGGCGCTGACGATGCTCAGGGAAACCGTCGCGAATGAAGACGCTGCCGATGATGCCAGGCAGTCGGCAAGCGAGCAGATCACGGTCATTGCGGGCGACATGGTAAAGGAAGAGCGTGCAGAGAGCCAAATTAAGGCAAAGGGCTATGCCGATTGCGTCGTCTATATTGCGGAGGATGCCGTGAGCGTCGTCGTTGCACCGCCGGACGGCGGTATGCAGGCGGCGGATGCCGCGACGATTTCAGAAATTGTCGCGACGGAAACCGGCGCGCCGCTGGACACCATTCGCATTACAGAGGCGAAATAAGAGGATTATTTTCATTTTTTTTATTCCCAAAGCAAGCGCAGTATGTTATAATCACCTCGTAAGGAGTGTGATATCTATGGCAGACAGCAAGGATTACTGGACTTCTGAAAGCGATCAGGGAAGCGTCCGTATTTCTGAAGATGTCATTGCGTCCATCGCTGCGATTGCGGCATCGGAAACCGAAGGCGTAGGGAATCTGTATTCCGGCATCGGAACCAATGTTGCAGAGTTTCTGGGCAAAAAGAGCCTTGCCAAAGGCGTTAAGGTGCTGTTCCATGGTGATTTGGTTGAGGTTGAGGTGAGCCTGCTCGCACAGTACGGCTATAGCATCCCGGATGTCTGCAGGCAGGTGCAGGGTGCGGTGCGTTCATCCATTCAGTCGATGACCGGTATGCGCACCTCGGCGGTCAATGTCAACGTCGGCGGTGTTTCGTTCGAGACAGCGATGACGGTTTCCGCAGATGCACAGTGATTCGGAACCGAGCAAAATAAACCCTGACCGTGTGTCGAGGGTTTATTTTTTCGCAGTGAACCGTTATAATGGATTGAAATGAAACAAAAGGCCGCAGCAGCGAATGCCTGTGCGGCAGGGAGTGATGAGTTTGGAACGAATAAAGGAGTTTTGGAATCGACATAAAAAACAGCTGATCGTCGCAATCGGAGTCGCCTGTGTGGCGTTGGTGGTGGTCTTTGGCGGCCTTTCGGCCTATTCCTCCTACTGTGACGCGCAGATCGAGGAGTTATCATATAATGAATTTTTGCAGTTGGTCGCGCAGGGAAAGGTAGACACGGTCTATTACAATCCCAATAAGGAATACATGACGATCACGCTGTTCAACAACGAGACGAGGAACATGGACGTCGAGGAGCGCGAGCACTATCACTACGCGGCAGCCGACAAGCGCAGAGTGCTCTATCCGGCGCATGACGACTTCCGCAAAGAGCTGTTGGAGGC
Organism: uncultured Butyricicoccus sp.; assembly: GCA_964513445.1. Classification (GTDB taxonomy): domain Bacteria; phylum Bacillota; class Clostridia; order Oscillospirales; family Butyricicoccaceae; genus Butyricicoccus_A. The sequence continues at coordinate 11,239 of CAZEMM010000008.1, forward strand.
GGACGTCGCTGTGCGCGTGCAGAGCGATGACATTGACTGGATGGATACGCTCATGCTGATCGCAACCATTGTTTTGCCATGTGTGATGATCTATTACTGCTATCGCATGGTGTCCGCCAATTTTAAGAAAACCGATATCTCCACCATTGTGCAAAAAAGCGACAGCCGTTTTTCGGATATCATCGGACATGACGAAATATTGGGAGATATCCGGTTTTTAACAGAGATGATTAAAAACCCAAAAATTGGGGATGATATTGGCGCAAAGGTGCCCAAGGGCATTTTGCTGTGCGGCGATCCGGGTACGGGAAAGACGCTGATCGCCCGTGCGATCGTCGGAGAGGCGGATGTCCCGTTTTTATATGTAAACGGGAGCAGCCTGATTGAGCTGTTCGTCGGTATGGGCGCAAAGCGCGTGCGCGATATCTTTAAGCTCGCAAAGGAAAACGCGCCGTGCATCATCTTTATTGATGAGATTGATTCGGTTGGCCAGGCGCGCGGCTCCCAGCGCGACAATTCAGAAAATGAACAGACGATCAACGCGCTGCTTCAGGAGATGGACGGATTTACCGGACGGGAGGGCATTTTTATCATTGCTGCAACCAACCGTGAAAACGACCTCGACCCCGCACTTGTGCGCGCCGGACGCTTTGACCGCAAGATTCAGGTCAGCCCGCCGAGAGACTGGAAGATTCGATGTGAGCTGTTTCGGCATTATTTGCAAAATTTCAGCACGTCGCCGGAGATTGATTATGAAAATATCAGCAAGCAGACCATCGGCTTTACCGGCGCGGATGTCGCTGCGGTGTGCAATGAGGCAAGCATCATCGCGGTCATGCAGAAGAAAACTGCCATTGACAACGCGTGCGTCGAGGAAGCGATTGACAAAAAAATGTTTGACGGCAACCGAAGCAAAAAAGAATCCTTCAAGGAGGATAAGCGCATTGTCGCCTATCATGAGTCGGGTCATGCGGTGATGAATTATCTGCTGGATCAGCCGATGGCGCGCGCCAGCATTATCGCGACGACGTCCGGCGTGGGCGGCTTTGTCATCCGCTCGGAGACCGATTCGGCTTTTATGACGGATGAGGACATGCGCAACAGTATCATGGTCGCGTATGCGGGACGCGCGAGTGAGGAGATTAAATTCCACACCGTCACGACCGGCGCGGCAAATGATATCACACAGGCCACGCGCCTGATGCTTGCCTACATCGAGCGGTTTGGCTTTGATAAGACGTTTGGCCTGATCGACATGGACGAGCTGCGCAATAGAAGCCTGCTCAGCGAGCGCGCAGTGAGCGACACGCTCACGCAGATGTCGCGCGATATGTATGACAGGACGATTTTGCTGCTGCGGCAGCATTTTGATAAGGTAGAGCTGTTGGCTGATCGGCTGCTGGAGATCGAGACGATGTCGGGCGACGCGATCAAGGCGCTGCTGAGCGGACAGACGGAGGCTCCCAGCGCGGCAGAAGATTTTACGCATGCACATTGAAAAGAATGTGATTTTGTTGTATAATCATTCATTACATACATAAGCGGATGGACGCGCGGGTGAGCGGCTGTCTATCGAATCAAACGGAGGTAGCTTCTGTGGGAAGAAAAGAATCAAGAGAAATTGCGCTGCATTTGATATTTGAGCTGAGCTTTAAGCAGTTTTCGGACGACGAGTTGCTCGCGGAACGGCTGGAGCAGTCGGTAATGGATTCGCTGGCGGGCGAAATTGCGCTGTATGCGGGCGCGCTGACGGAGGAGCAGAAGACGTACATCCGCACGACGGTCACTGGTGTGTGCACGCGTTATGGAAAGCTGGACGCGGTTATTGAGGCGCATTCGCAGAATTGGAAGACCAACCGCCTGTCGCACATGACAATGTCGATCCTGCGCCTTGCGCTCTATGAAATGCGCTATGCGGACGATGTGCCGACCGGCACGGCGATCAACGAGGCGGTTGAGCTGGCCAAGAAATATGAATCCAAAGAAGCCTCCGCCTTTATCAACGGCGTGCTCGGTGCGGCGGCGCGGGAACAGGACGCGCAGAACTGATGGCGTTATACTTCGGTATCGACACCTCCAACTACCGTACCTCGGCGGCGCTGTTTGACAGCGAAACACATCAGTGGCGCAATGCCGGACGGCTGCTGGAGGTTCCGGCGGGACGTATCGGACTGCGGCAGAGCGACGCATTGTTTCAGCATGTCAAGCATCTGCCAGAACGAATAGAGGAGCTTCAGGTGGGCTTTGGACGAGAGATCCGGGCGGTCGCCGCAAGCACGCGGCCACGCGCTGCGGAGGGCTCGTATATGCCGTGCTTTTTAGCGGGAGCCGGAACGGCGCGCAGCCTGGCGCATGCGCAGAACATCCCGTTTTACGCCGTCTCACATCAGCAGGGGCATCTGGCGGCAGCGGCGCTGTCCGCCGGTGCGCTCGAGCTGCTGACACAGACTTTTCTGGCATGGCATCTGTCAGGCGGCACAACCGAGCTGCTGCTTGTCCGCCCGGCGCAGACGTTATTTGATGCGCAGATTATCGGCGGCACGGACGATTTGGCGGCGGGACAGCTGATTGACCGGGCGGGAAACCTGCTGGGGCTGCCATTTCCATCCGGCGCACAGCAGGAGCAGCTGGCGGCAACGTGTACGAAACCGGAGCGGGCGTTTCGCCCCAAGGTGGTCGACTGTCATTTTTCCCTGTCCGGCGCGCAAAATAAGATTGAGCAGCTTTTTCACGCAGGCGCGCCGCGCGAGACGGTCGCACGCTATGCCATTGACATCGTGTCCAGCGCCGTGCTGTGCGCAACAGAACAGGCTGTCCAAAAATACGCGCTTCCGGTGCTGTGCGCCGGCGGTGTAATGTCCAACCGGTTGCTGCAGACGCGCATGCGTAAGCAGTTTGGTGCATATTTTGCCGAGCCGACACTGTCAGGAGACAATGCGGTTGGCGTCGCGGTTTTGGCTGCAATTTGCAGTGGAGAGCATCTATGAAACAAACAGTATATACCGTCTCCCAGGTCAATCAGGCGATCAAGCTGATGTTTGAGGAACACGAGGCGTTCCGCAGCCTGTATGTACAGGGGGAAATTTCCAATTACAAAGCGCACTCGTCCGGCCACCGTTATCTGACGCTGAAGGACAAGGATGGCGTGCTGTCTGCGGTCATGTTCCGTTCGGACGCGGCGCGGCTGCGTTTTCGGCCGGAAAACGGCATGAAGGTGGTGGCGCGCGGCCGCATCAGCTGCTATCCGAAATATGGACAGTATCAGATGTATATTTCGGATATGATGCCGGATGGCATTGGCGCGCTGACAGTCGCGTTTGAGCAGCTCAAGCAGCGTCTGTATGAAGAGGGACTGTTTGACGCGGAACGCAAGCAGTCGCTGCCGCTTCTGCCGCGTACCATTGCGATTGTCACCTCACCGACCGGCGCCGCGCTGCGCGATATGCTGCGTATTTTGAAGCGCCGTTTCCCGCTGGCACGGGTGCAGGTCTATCCGGTGCTTGTACAGGGCAAGGATGCTGCGGCGGATATCGCGGCTGCCATCGCGCAGGTCAACCAGCATGCGCAGGCGGACGTCATTATTACGGGACGCGGCGGAGGCTCCCTGGAGGATTTGTGGGCGTTTAACGAGGAATGCGTGGCGCGCGCCATTGCCGCTTCAAGGATTCCGGTTATTTCTGCCGTCGGGCATGAGCCGGATGTGACGATCTCGGATTTCGTCGCGGATGTACGTGCGTCCACACCGTCCAACGCGGCGGAGATTTGTGTGCCGGATGCGGCGGAGCTGCGGCGCTGGCTGAGGTCGGCGCAGGCGGCGTTGTACGGAGATATGCAGGATCTTTTGAAGCAAAAGCGCGTGCAGCTGGAAGCAGCAGAGCATCGGCGCAGTCTGCGCACCCCGTCTGGATACATTCAGGACAAACGGTTTGCGCTCGATCAAGTCACCGGTCGTATGCAGGCGGAGATGGTGCGGCAGCTTGGCGCGCTGCGGCAGGATTTTGTGCGGCAGGCAGCCTATTTGGATGCATACAGCCCGCTCAAGGTGCTTGCGCGCGGCTATTCGGTCGTGACAAAGGACAACACGGTGATCGCGAGCAGTGCAAAGCTGCGGCGTGACGATGAGATATGCATTCGATTTGCGAAGGGCGGCGCGGTGTGTACCGTCAAGCAGGTCAAGCGAAAGTGTTGAGGAGCTATCATGAAGGAACTATCATTTGAACAGGCGATGAAGCGTCTGGAGGAGATCGTCGGCCAGCTGGAAGCGGGCGAAGCGCCACTCGACAAAAGCATGGCGCTATTTGAAGAGGGTACAAAGCTGTCCGTTTATCTGTCCGGCCTGCTCGATCAGGCAGAGCAAAAGGTCACCATGATTACCCGTGAAAACGGGGAGGAGATTCCGTTTGAGACGGAGGAGGAGCAGGCATGACAGTAGAGCAGCGATTGGCGCAGTATACTGGAATGGTCGAGGACAAGCTGATGCAGTACATCCAGCCGGTGGAGGACCACGGACAGGGCATTGTGTTTGAGGCGTGCCGGTATTCTGCGATGGCGGGCGGCAAGCGTCTGCGTCCTGCCCTCGTGCTGGAATTTTGCCGCATTTGCGGCGGCGACATACAGGCGGCGCTGCCGTTTGCATGTGCGCTGGAGATGATACATACCTATTCGCTCATTCATGATGATCTGCCGTGCATGGATGACGACGACTTGCGCCGCGGCAAGCCGACCAATCACAAGGTTTACGGCGAGGCGGTAGCGGTGCTCGCGGGTGACGGACTGCTCAATCTGGCTTTTGAGACGGCGTCCGACCGGTCGGGCTGCACCGTGGATGCCGAGACGCAGGTGAAGGCTATCGCGCTGCTCGCGCGCGCATCCGGTATGAACGGCATGATTGGCGGGCAGATTTTGGATATGCAGGCGGAGCAGACGCGCATTTCCGCCGAGCAGCTGCAAACACTGCAGGAGCTTAAAACCGGCGCGCTTATCTGTGCGGCCGCGCAGCTCGGCTGCCTGATCGGGGGCGCGCGTGAAGAGCAGGCAGCAGCGGCGCTGGAATATGCGCGCTGCATCGGCCTGGCCTTTCAGATTCAGGACGATATTTTGGATGTGGAGGGCGACGAGGCGTCGCTTGGCAAGCCGATCGGCTCGGACGCGGAAAACGGCAAAAGCACGTATCCGTCGCTGTACGGACTGGAACACTGCCATGAGCTGGTGCATACGCTGTCTGAAGAGGCGGTAAGCGCGCTTTCGGTCTTTTCCGAGCGCGGCATTCTGCCCGAGCTTGCGCGTTCACTGGCGCGGCGCAAAAGCTAAATAGATTGTAAATGTTCGCTTGCTTGCTTGAAAAGCAAGAAGGAATGTGGTAAATTATGAGCGGTGGCGCAGTATTCTAGTCAGTATTCCGTACGCCTAAGACGGGCCTAAAAATCCGTAGAAGGGCATATCGATGAAGTCCCTGGTGTTTGCTTCTTACGCCCAGTTTGGGGTGGATGCTGGGGGTTAAGGTTTCAGGGCGTCTTTCAATGGCATGAAATCACGACCCTGTTTCCGTGGAGACCTGCTGCTGTGGAGCACCTATACATCTACGGATTGATGGATGCTTTACGGGGCAGGGTAAAACCTGTAGTGCGGTGCAACGCGTGCCTATCACGCAACGACGCTGTGTGCAGTGTAGCCTGCCTTGCGTGGGCAGGGTGGATCAGGTGTCCGCAGACCCATGTCACGGCCATGACATCGTCTGTACTGATCTGTGAAACCTTGACTGCAAAAGAGGCTAAGTGTGTGGAAAACTGTTGCGGAAAACGCCTAGACTGTCGTAACTGGGCAGATAGAGGATTGCAGTACGGACTAAGTGGCAATTCGGTCCCGAAAGCGGTAACGCCCGGCACAGACCATAATGGGGAACCGCCTGACTGGCAACGGCAGGTCGTCTGCGGGGAAATCCAACCGAACCTCAAGCCGTAAGATTTACTCTATCTGCTGCCACCTCTTTATAAAAACAATTGGATAGAAAGTAAATTTAAATGGAGGACTGGACACGTTGGACAGTGATTCCGCGAAAACGAAAAAGAAGGCAAAGACAAAGCAGGGCGGCGTCAATGCGCGCTGGATTGCAACAATCAGCATAGTGGCATTTCTGTTGTCGGTCACGATGTCATATGCATCCTCTGTCGCATTGGAGCATGTGGGAAACATCATTGCGTTCCTGATTTTGCTTGCTTTTATCCTAATCGGCATACTATTTGACATCATTGGCGTTGCGGCTACGGCTTCAGCGGAAAAGCGATTTCATTCCATGGCAGCGCGCCGGGTAAAGGGCGCAAGGCAGGCGATCTGGATCGTACGCAACGCGGAAAAGGTCGGCAGCTTCTGCAACGACGTTGTGGGCGATATATCGGGCATTATTTCCGGTGCGACCAGCGCGGTCATCATCACGCATTTGGCAAAAGGGATGGGCGGCGTGCAGTCGGTGCTGCTGTCCCTTGCCATCACAGGCTGCGTTGCTTCGCTGACCATCGGCGGAAAAGCCGTAGGTAAAACGCTCGGCATTTCAAAAAGCGAAGATATCGTCTTTTTGGTCGGGCGCGTCATGGCGCTTGTGCCTGGGAAAAAATAAGGGAGGATATCCCCTTCGAGAGCGGGTGGATTGATTAGATATGGACAACGAAAATCGATACGGCCTGTTGGATCGAGACGATTTATCCTCGATCCTTTCTACATTATCCAAGTCGAATCTGGACGAATTATGCGAAGAGATACGTGTGTTTTTGCTGAAGCATGTCTCCAGGACAGGCGGACATTTGGCGTCGAATCTCGGCGCAGTCGAGCTGACGGTCGCACTACACCGTTGCTTTGATACGAGCGTTGACCGCATTATCTTTGATGTCGGACATCAGTGCTACACGCACAAGCTGCTGACGGGGCGTAAGGATGATTTTGATCATCTGCGTCAGTTTGGCGGCATTTCAGGCTTTTTAAAGCCGTCTGAATCGGTACATGACGCGTGTGTCACGGGTCATGCGTCCGGCTCTGTTTCCGTTGCGCTCGGCATGGCGCACGCGCGCACGCTGACCGGAAAGGACTATTCGGTTGTTGCCGTCATAGGTGACGGTGCGCTGACCGGCGGCATGGCGTATGAGGCGCTCAATTCAGCGGGCGCAAGCAAGGAGCCTTTAATCATTATTTTAAACGACAACAATATGTCCATCGACCGCAATGTCGGCGCGATAAACCGGCATCTTAGCCGCCTGCGCATGCGTCCGCAGTATTTGCAGATGAAGCAGGATGTGCATCAGATGCTCGATCATGTGCCGGGCGGGCAGCGAACAGCGAATTTAATCTCACGGTCCAAGCAGGCCGTCAAGTCTGTCGTTATGGCGAATTCGATGTTTGAGCAGATGGGCTTCACGTATCTCGGACCGGTGGATGGACATGACGTGCTGGCGATGTGCGAGCTGTTTGAAATGGCAAAAAATGTGAACAAACCGGTCTTGATTCATGTTGTTACAAAAAAAGGCAAGGGGTATTCCTTTGCCGAGAAGCAGCCGGAGAAGTATCACGGTGTGTCAAAATTTGACGTGACAACCGGACAGCCGCTCAAAAAGCCAGAGATCAGCTTTTCTGCTGTTTTTGGCAAAAAGCTGCAGGAGCTGGCGCGAAAAGACCGCCGCATCTGTGCGGTTTCGGCGGCGATGCCGTCCGGCACGGGACTCTCTGCGTTTGCAGCTCACTTTTCGGATCGCTTTTTTGATGTCGGAATTGCGGAGGAGCATGCGGTCGCGATGTCGGCCGGTATGGCAAAGCAGGGCCTGCGGCCTGTCTGCGCGCTGTACTCGACGTTTTTACAGCGGTCATATGACCAGCTGATTCATGATGTCGCCATCGACCGTGTACCCGTCATATTTGCCATTGACCGCGCGGGTATTGTCGGCGAGGACGGCCCGACGCACAACGGCGTGTTTGATGTCGGTTTTTTGCGTCAGATTCCCGGTATGCGTTTGTTTGCGCCGTCCAGCTTTGCAGAGCTGCGCAGCATGCTGGCGCGCGCGGTGGCATACACCGACGGACCTGTCGCCATTCGTTATCCGCGCGGCACACAGGGCGCCTATCAGGCGGACAACAGCGAGAACGACTGCGTCTGCCTGCGCGCGGGCACAGACGCTGTGCTGCTCTCATATGGCATTATGATCAATCAGGCGCTGCTTGCGGCGGACGAGCTGGCAAAGCGCGGCGTGCAGGCGGCAGTCTTTAAGCTCAATGAGCTGACAGCACCGTTTTCCGACGAGCTGCTGCGAGCCGTCTCGCAGTGCGGACGGCTTGCGGTGATAGAGGATGTTGTGCACGAGGGAGGCATTGGACAGGCGGTTGCGGAGACGCTTGCGTGCCGCACGATACCGATGCACTGGATTCGTCTGTGCAACGTCGGCAACAGCTTTGCCCCGCAGGGCTCGGTCAGCCGCGTGTATGACTATTTTCATCTGAACGGCAGTGCAGTTGCCCAAACATGTTTGGAGGCCATGCAAAATGAAAAAGAGACTGGATGTCCTTTTGCTTGAACGAGGGATGGCTCCGTCGCGCGAACGCGCGAGGGCCATCATCATGAGCGGGATCGTTTATGTCGGCAATCAAAAGGCGGATAAGGCGGGCATGAGCATTCCGGAGGAAGCCGAGATCGAAATTCGCGGCAAGACGAATGTATTTGTCAGCCGCGGCGGTCTGAAAATAGAAAAAGCGCTCAATTATTTTAAGATAGACCCGTCCGGCCTGTGCGTCATGGATATCGGCGCCTCCACAGGCGGCTTTACCGACTGTCTGCTCACGCGCGGTGCGAGGAGGGTATTTTCCATCGACGTCGGCTACGGCCAGCTGGCGTGGAAGCTGCGGCAGGATCCGCGCGTTGTCTGTATGGAGCGCACCAACATTCGATATGTAACGCCGGATATGCTGGACGGCGAACAGCCGGAGCTGGCAGTGATTGACGTTTCGTTTATTTCACTTAAGCTGGTGCTGCCGGTGGTGGCACAGCTGCTTGATGCGCATGGACGGATTGCTTGCCTGATCAAGCCGCAGTTTGAGGCCGGAAAGGGCAAGGTCGGCAAAAAGGGCGTCGTGCGCGAGCCGGAGATTCACCGAGAGGTACTGGAAGCATTTATAGAAAACGCGCATGATGCCGGCTTTCGCGTGTACAGCCTGACATTTTCGCCCATCAAAGGGCCGGAAGGCAATATTGAATTTTTGGGATATCTCGGCAAGGATGGGGCAGACGGTGTGCTTGACCCCGTCGGATTGGTTGCCGAGGCACATGGAGCATTAGCAAAGCATGAGAAATGATTTACAGCATCAAATTAAAAATGTGCTGATTTGGCCAAATACCGGCAAGAAGGGCATTGCATATGCTATACGGCAGGCGGCGGAAATCGTGCGTGAATTTGGCGCGCAGCCGATTTTGACAGAATGCGCGATAGAAACCGGCGTCAAGACGGATGGCTTTTTTGTCTATTCGCTCAAGCGGGCAATGACCGAGGCGGACATCGTCCTCGTGCTCGGCGGCGACGGCACCATTCTCGCAATGGCGAAGGACGCCGCGCCGTATCAGGTGCCGATTTTGGGCGTCAATCTCGGGCATGTCGGCTTTATGAGCGAGCTGGAATTTCCCGAGCTGCGTCTAATCTCGCGCGTGTTTTCCGGCGATTACACGATCGACAGCCGCATGATGCTGGATGTGGAGGTCGTGCGCGGCGGTGAGATCGTCTATCGCACGATGGCGCTCAATGAGGCGATCATCAAAACCGGTTCGATCTTCCGCATCAGTCTGCTGGATATCCTGTGCGACCGCGAGGCGGTGTGCTCGCTGCACGGCGACGGTGTGATTATTGCAACGCCGACAGGAAGCACGGCGTATTCTCTGGCGGCCGGTGGCCCGATCATTGAGCCTTCCGCTGAAAATATCTCTGTCGTACCGATTTGCCCGCATGGGATGCAGGCGAAATCATATTTGTTTTCGCCGCATCGCGAGATATGCGTCAGACCACGCTTTTTTAACGATGCGACGATTTTTGTATCCAGCGACGGCCGGCGCGGCTTTGAACTGACGGATGGCGACTATGTCTATGTGAGCAAGGCGGCGTTTGATACTCGGCTGATTCGTGTAAAGGGCAACAGTTTTTACTCGCTGCTCAATGAAAAGCTGTCCATTGGACGCAAGTAGAGAGGAAGAATCTGTATGAAATTTCAACGCCAGGCAAAGATTTTGGAGCTGATTGAGCACAACGAGATCGAGACGCAGGAGGAGCTTTCCTCCCGCCTGCGCGATTTGGGATATGAAACGACGCAGGCGACGGTATCGCGCGATATTCGTGACCTGCGGCTCGTTAAGGTGCTCTCGCCCGGCGGAACGTATCATTACGCAACCTCTGCGCAGGAGACCGAGAGCAGTTTTGTCGGACGGCTGCAAAATATCTTTCGCGAATGCGTGACAAGCGTCGACTGTGCGCAAAATATTGTCGTCATCAAGACGCTGCCTGCGCTCGCTTCGGCGGCGGCGATGGCCATTGACGCAATGCGCGTGCCAAAGGTCGTGGGTACGTTGAGCGGCGATGATACGGTTTTTATCCTGATGCGTGATAATGACTGCGCCGTTTCGTTTTGTGAGGAAACCAAAAATATGCTGAAATAAAAAGGAGTTTTGCAACATGCTGAGCCTGCTTCACATTGAAAATATTGCGATCATTGAACAGGCGGATATTGTGCTCCAGCCCGGCTTTACGGTGCTGACCGGTGAGACCGGCGCCGGCAAATCCATTATCATTGATTCCATCGGCGCTGTCATGGGGCAGCGCACCAGTCGTGAGCTCATTCGCAGCGGCGCCAAAAAGGGCTTTGTCAGTGCGGTATTCGAGCAGATTTCACCGGAATTACAGGGAAAGCTCGCGGAATTTGGTTTGGACACAGAGGAGGACGGCGCCGTCCGCATCCAGCGGGAGCTGTCGGCGGAGGGAAGAAGCGTATGCCGTGTCAACATGCGTCCTGTTCCGGCGTCCGTACTCAAGGCGCTCAGCCCGCATCTCATCAATATCCATGGTCAGCACGATGGACAGAAGCTGTTGCAGGAGGAATTTCATATCGATTTTCTCGACAGCTTTTGTGACGCCGCGCCGCTTTTGACGCAGTTCCAGCCGATGTATACCCGTTTGCATGAGCTGCGCCGTCGCATCCGCGAGATGGAGAAAAACGAGCAGCAGCGGCAGCAGCGCATGGATATGCTGCGTTATCAATTTGACGAAATTGCATCGGCGGAGCTTAAGACGGGCGAGGAAGAGGAGCTGCTGGAACGAAAGCAGTTTTTTGACAATTCCGGCAAGCTCGCCTATTCACTGCAAGCTGCGCAGACGTTGCTCGACGGCGATGACAACAGCGACGGCGCGTGCACTATGCTTGCGCAGGCAGCTGACGAGCTGTCTGACATCGCGTCGCTGTCCAAGGAGCTGGATGCTGCGGCAAAGCAGGCGGAGGAGCTGCGCTATGTTGCGGAGGATTTGGCAGACACGGTCGGGAGACTGGCGTCGGATATTGATTTTTCCGAGCAGGAGCGCGACGCGGTAGAGCAGCGGCTGGATGTCATCTCCCGCCTGCGCCGTAAATATGGTGCGACGGTGGAGGAGGTGCTGGCATACTGTGACGGCGCGGCCTCTGAGCTGGAGGAGCTGGAAAATGCGGATGACCGTAAGGACCAGCTGGTCGCGGAATATCGGCAGACGCTGCGCGCGGCGCGTGAGATCGCCTCCACGCTGTCCGAGCTGCGCCAAAAGGCGGCGCGTGAGCTGGAAGAGCGCATCGTGCAGCAGCTTGCAGAGCTGGATATGACGAAGGTGACGCTGGAAATTTCCGTCACGCAGCAGAAGAAGCTCAATCCCAAGGGCATGGACGAGGTGTGCTTCCTGATTTCGACCAATCCGGGTGAGCCGGTTAAGCCGCTTTCTAAAATTGCTTCTGGCGGCGAGCTGTCCCGCATCATGCTCGCGATAAAAAATGTGTTGACACAGTCGGAGGATGTGGGTACACTCATATTTGATGAGATCGATACCGGCGTCAGCGGCAGGGCCGCGCAGAAGATCGCGCGCAAGCTGGGTGAGATCTCCCGCAGCAAGCAGACGCTGTGCGTGACGCATCTCCCGCAGCTTGCCGCCATGGGAGATCATCATCTTCTCATCCAAAAATCCACATCGGAAGAATACACCTATACCGATGTCTTTTCGATCACGGGAGAGGCGCGCGCAAAGGAGCTGGCGCGCATGATCTCCGGCGATATGATTACCGAGCTTTCCATGCGCAACGCATACGAGCTTTTGGAGCGCGCGGACGCGCTCAAACAGCAATGAACTGACAAGTTTTTTTGGGATTATCAAAACAGAAGGGGAATCACAATGTCTCAGGTTTATGAAGAACTGCAAGCGCGCGGGCTGATCGCCCAGTGCACCAACGAGGAAAGGGTACGTGATCTGCTGGATAACCATCAGACGACGTTCTATATCGGCTTTGACGCGACGGCGGATTCGCTGCATGTCGGCCATTTCATGCAGCTTGTCATCATGTCCCGTCTGCAAAAGGCCGGGCATCGCCCGATTGCGCTGATCGGCGGCGGCACAACGATGATCGGCGACCCGACCGGCAAGACGGATATGCGCAAAATGCTGACCAAGGAGGAGATTGCGCACAATGCGGAATGCTTCCGTAAGCAGATGCGCGGCATGGTCGACTTTGGAGAAGGCAAGGCGATGATGGTCAACAACGCCGACTGGATTTTGAAATTTAATTACATGGACTTTCTGCGGGAGGTCGGTGTACATTTCTCTGTCAACCGCATGCTAACGGCGGAGTGCTTTAAGACGCGCCTGGAAAAGGGCCTGAGCTTTATCGAATTCAATTACATGCTGCTGCAGAGCTATGACTTTTTGCATTTGTACCGCACGCAAGACTGTCATCTGGAGCTTGGCGGCGACGACCAGTGGTCTAATATCATCAACGGCGCGGATCTCATTCGCCGCGTCGAGGGTAAGGATGACGCATATGGCCTGACCTTCACGCTGCTCACCACCTCGGAGGGCAAGAAGATGGGCAAGACCGAGAAGGGCGCCGTCTGGCTTGACCCGGCAAAAACCTCGCCGTATGAATTCTTCCAGTACTGGAGAAACATTGCGGATGCGGACGTCATCCGCGTCATGAAGATGCTGACGTTTATGTCTCTGGAGGAAATTGCGCAGTACGAGGGACTGGAGGGCGCAGGCCTCAACCGCGCCAAGGAGCGTCTGGCCTATGAGATCACGTCGATGGTACACGGCAAGGACGAGGCGGAAAAAGCGCTTGAGGCGGCAAAATCCGTATTTTCCGGCGGTGCATCGTCCGCCAATATGCCGAGCACACAGCTGACACAGGAGGATATGACCGACGGATCGATCTCCGTATTGGATCTGCTGGTTAAGACGGGGCTGACCAAGTCCAAGAGCGAGGCGCGCCAGATCATCCAGCAGGGCGGTCTGACGGTCAACGATCAAAAGATCACGGATGTTTACACCATGTTCGGCGCGGACGCCTTTGGCGGCGAGGGCATGATGATCCGAAAGGGCAAGAAAAAATTCCACAGGGTTACGCTGTAAGGCGATGCGGACTTCCTCTTTTCCATGCGAAAAGGGGAAGTTTTTTTGCAATTTTTCCGTATTTAAAGGCTAATGTTAAAAGAAAATTTTCACTTTGCACAATGGTGGAATTTGCACACGACTTGCAAGTAGCCGCGCATTCATGGTATAATTTAAACTTAGTAAATAAAAAATGACAGAGGAGGGATCGGTTTGAAAAAAGTATCCATTTTGGGTGTCGATTTTGATGCGATCTCCAAAGCAGAGGCGGTTGAACACGCGATGGACTGCATCCGCAATGGAACAAAGGGATATATTGTCACGCCGAATTCTGAAATTGTTTATATGGCGCGTAATGACGCGCCGCTGAGGCAGCTGCTCAATCAGGCTGTGCTGACGTTACCCGACGGCATTGGTATTATCTACGCGTCCAGGATTTTGGGCACGCCGATTGGTGAAAAGGTCGCTGGCGTTGAGTTTGCGGAGATGCTGATCGCGAAAATGGGGCGGGAGGGACGCAGCCTGTTCCTTTTCGGCGCAAAGCCGGGCGTTGCTGAGCAGGCCGCGCAAAACCTCATGAAAAAATATCCGGATCTGGTGATTACAGGCTGCCGCGACGGCTATTTTAAGGACGATACAGAGGCTATCCGTGAGATCAACGAGGCAGGTCATTCCGATGTGATTTTTGTCTGCCTCGGCGCGCCGAAGCAGGAAATCTTCATGCAGCGCTATCTTTCCCAGCTGGACGGCACGCTGCTGTGCGGCTTGGGCGGTTCGCTGGATATCTATTCGGGCATATCCGCGCGCGCGCCGAAATTTTATGTTGACCATGGACTGGAATGGCTGTACCGCCTGAAAAAAGAGCCATGGCGCGCCAAGCGCATGACGGCGCTGCCGAAATTTATGCTGACTGTCGTAAAATCGAAGGTCGCGGGAAAGGGAAAGAAATGAAGGTAAAATTAATTGCGCATACGCCGCTGCCTGAGCAGCTGATCTCAGCTGCGGCAAAAAACTGCTATTCCGCGGCGACGGTGGACACGCTGCTGGACGGACTGGATGAGGAAAAAACCCGATCCTACCTGACCATGCTCACCGATATCGGCCACGAAAGCCCGATCGAGCACGCGTCGTTTACGTTTGCAATTGAGGGCGTCTCGCGCTCGCTGCTCGCACAGATCACACGCCATCGCATGGCGTCGTTCAGCGTACAGTCGCAGCGGTATGTCAAAGAGCACGCGTTTGAGTTTGTCATTCCACATGAGATTGAAGCGGTGCCCGAGGCAAAGGCAGCGTTTCTGCAGGCGATGGAGGATGACCAGCGCACGTATGAACAGCTGACCGCGATCTTGCAAAAGCGTCATATGGAGGTATTTTTGTCCGAAGGACTTTCGGAAAAGGAAGCGCGCCGCAAGGCGGAGAAAAAAGCGATTGAGGACGCCCGCTATGTGCTGCCTAACGCATGCGCGACCAAGCTGGTTATGACGGCAAACGCGCGCTCGCTGCATAATTTCTTCCGCCTGCGCTGCTGCAACCGCGCCCAGTGGGAGATTCGCGAGCTGGCGGAGGAGATGTACAAACAGGTCTATGCCGTCGCGCCGACGCTGTTCCGCAAGGCCGGCCCGCCCTGCGTATGCGGCGCATGCACGGAGGGCAAGATGAGCTGCGGTCAGGCGCAGCAGGTGCGTGCGCATTATGAACAGCTGCGCGCGGAGGCGGCAAGATGAAGGGAAAGCTGATCGTACTGGAGGGCACGGACGCATCCGGCAAATCCACACAGCTTGAGCGGCTGTGTCAGGCGTTGGACGCGCACGGCGTCACGTATAAGCGGCTTGCATTCCCACGGTATCAGGAGGAATCCTCCGCGCTTATCCGCATGTATCTCGCGGGTGACTTCGGCTCTAAGCCGGAGGATGTCAGCGCGTATACTGCTTCTACCTTTTATGCGGTCGACCGCTATGCATCGTTCCGCACGGACTGGAAGACATTTTATGAAAACGGCGGATTGGTAATTGCCGACCGCTATACGACCTCCAATGCCGTTCATCAGGCATCCAAGCTGGAGGGCGAGGCGCAGCAGGCGTATCTGAATTGGCTGTTTGATTTTGAATATCATATTATGGGGATTCCCGCACCGGATGCGGTGTTTTTCCTTGATATGCCGCCGGACGCGGTGCGCGGCCTGCTGGAGCAGCGACAGGAAAAAACACGCGATATTCATGAAATGGATATGGCATATATAAAAAAATGCTATCAAACGGCAGGCATGCTGGCAGATCGCTTTGGCTGGCAGCGCATCCGCTGCACGCAGGATGATACCATTCGCTCAATTGCGAATATCTCCGCCGAGCTGGTAGCAGCGGTATTTCGCACAATTTCCTAAGGAGCAATTTTCTTTTATGTTAGATTTCCGACCGATTACGTTAGAGGATAAGCAGGCGGCTGATGTCTGCCTGCATCAGCATAATGATCGTATTTGTGAGCACTGTTTCGCTGATCTGTATATCTGGAAGGATCATTATGATACGCAGATCTGCTTCTATCGCGGCTTTCTGCTGGTCAGGATGGCGACCTTTCCGGAGCATATTCCAATGTATCTCGCGCCAATTGGCAGCGGTGATTGGAAGGACGCGGTGCTGGCGCTGGAGCAGGACGCGCAGCAGCACGGCATCGCGTTTCAAATGTGCTGTGTGACCGAACGCATGATAGAAGATTTGGAAACGCATTTCCCAGGGCAGTATCGTTTGACAGATATGGAGGATTCCGCGGATTATATCTATGCTACACGGAAGATGATGACGCTTGCGGGCAAAAAGATGCAGGCAAAGCGCAATTTTGTCAATCGGTTCCGCAAAGCCTACGTTGATCGTTGGTCGTATGAGACGATCACAGATCAAAACAAGCAGGAGGCATACGATTTCCATCTGCACTGGTGCCAGACGGGCAATAACTGTCCGAACGGCACAATGTATTCGGGTGAGACCTGTGCGGTTTCACTTGCGCTCAATCATCGGGATGCGCTCGGCATGACGGGCGGCATCCTGCGATTAGATGGCAAGGTGATTGCCTTTACAATGGGCTGTCCGGTCAGTGAAGACACGTTTGTTGTGCAGCTGGAGAAGGCGGAGGCGTCCATTGTGGGCGCATATCAGATGGTGAATCAGCAGTTTGCACAGCATCATTTTGAGGGCTATACCTATGTGAACCGAGAGGACGATTTGGGCTTGGAAGGACTGCGCAATGCAAAGCTGTCCTATCATCCGGACCTCATGGGTAAAAAATATTTGGCGGTGAAGCGCGCATGATTCGATTTGCCTGCACGCAGGATTTTGACGCGGTTGTTGCGCTGTGGAAGCGCTGCTTTCCGGGGGACGACGCGTTCCGCGATTGGTTTTTTGCAAATATCTACCGCGCGCAAACGACGCTCGTGGATGAAGAGGACGGCGTACTTTGCGCCATGACGCAGCTGCTGCCGTATCAGCTGCGCGATGTGCGCGGCGTGCGGCCTGTGACGTATATCTACGGCGCATGTACTGCACCCGAATATCGCCGGCAGCATCACATGGATCGCCTGCTGCGCCATTCGTTTGCACTGGATATGGAGCAGGGGCGCGTCGCGTCCATCCTGATTCCGCAGGAGGAGTGGCTGTTTGACTTTTATGCGGCGTTTGGCTATCAGGCGGCGTTTTACACGCGGGAGACGATCGTCATGCGGGACGAGGGGGCGCGGACACCCGCCATCCGCCGGTTGACCGAAGCGGATATCCCGCAGCTGGACGCAGCCTATCTGCGCGGCGATATGCAGCTGCTGCGCTCATACGAGCAGTGGCGCGAGCAGCTTGCGCTGTTTAACACGCTGGGCGTTGGCGCGTTTGGCTGTGAGAGCAACGGCGCGCTTTCCTATGCGTTTGTCTGGCACGATGGGCCGGATCAATTGTACGCGCAGGAATGCATTGGCCCGCATACCGACGCGCTGGCGCAGTCGGTTTTACAGCAACAGGGCTGCAAGCGGCTGCGCATGATGACGTGGGGAGAGTCGCAGCGGCTGGGCTGTATCCGGTATCACGATGACACACCGGTTACGGACGGGTATTTTAATCTGTTATTCAACTGAGGAGGATATGGTTATGGTTTACATTTTTCATGTGGATGGCTATGAGGACACCGAGCTGATCGCGCCGCTGGACATGCTCTCGCGCGCCGGCATTCCGGTGACCAAGGTCGGCGTGACAGGAAAAACGATCACCAGCAAGATGGGACTGACCTTTCAGGCGGATATATTGCCGGAGCAGCTGAATCTGTCCGACTGTGAGATGATTTTTCTGCCGGGCGGCCCGGGGACAAAAAACTATTTTGATAAGCCCGTCATTGACAACGCCATTTCCTACTGCATGGAGCATGGTATTTATATCGCGGCGATCTGCGCCGCACCGTCCGTGCTGGCGGCAAAGCATGTGCTGGACGGCAAAAAGGCCGTCTGCCATTTCAGTGTGCGCGATAAAATGGAAGGCGCACAGCTGCAAAATGACCTTGTCTGCGTAGACGGGACGATTATCACAGCCTGCGGCGCGGCTGCATCCATTGAGCTTGGCCTCAAAATGGTCGAGCTGCTGCGCGGGGAAGAAGCGGCGGACGCAGTTCGCCGTGGCATTGAATATCGTGGATAAAGCGCAGCTGCGGCGCGATTTGCTTGCCGCGCGGCGACATGTGCCGGAGCAGCAGCGCACGGCAATCAACCGCGCAATCACTGCGAACGTGCTGTCCCAGCCGGTCTATCAACGCTGTCAGACGCTGCTTGTGTACTGCTCGATGCCGGAGGAAATTGACACGCGCGCGATCATTGCGGATGCGCTGCGGTGCGGCAAACGCGTCTGTCTGCCAAAATGCATGCCGGGACACCGCATGCAGCTGCGGCAGATTGCAACGTTTGACGACCTGACCGAGCAGACCTATGGCATTGACGAGCCGGGCGGCCATTGTCCGGTCATACTGCCGGAGCAGGTTGAGCTGTGTATCGTTCCCGCGTTGGCATGTGACGCAACCGGAGCAAGACTGGGCTATGGAGGCGGGTTTTATGACCGCTTTTTGACACAGACACCGGCCTACCGCATGGCGCTGTGCGCGCAGCAGCGAATGCTGCCGTCTGTGCCGGTGCAGCCGCATGACATACGCTGTGATTGTATTGTGACGGAACAAGAGGTGATGCTGATTCATGAAGGATAAAAATTCTCTGCTGCCTGGCCTGATGCTGTTTACGTGCTTTATTATCCTGACAGTTTGCAGCCTTGGCTTTGATTTCGCGTTTTCGCGCATCCCGTCGCTGGGCATCATGATCGTGGAGCTGTTGGCCTTTGTGCCGCCGACCTATTGTCTGTATAAGGCGCAGGATCGGCAGTTCCGTCTCAACTTCCGTACAAATAAAAAAATCAGCGACCTTGTGTTTTATCTTGGATTCACATTCTGGTTTGCGCTTGCAGTTTCGTTTTTTTCCTTTTTGGCGAATCTGCTGATCTATGTTGTCATCGGCTCGTCCAATGTCGATCTGAGCAGCATGATTACGACTGTCGGCGTAGGAAACCAGTACAATTTTCTGAGCTTTTTTGCGATTGTTGTGTTTTCGCCGGTCTGTGAGGAGCTGTTTGTGCACGGCGCGTTGTTCTCCGCCTTTGAACGCAAAGCCGGCACGGTTGTCAGTATTATTCTGAGCGGTATCTGTTTTGCGATGCTGCATGGCTCGCTGTATAATTTTATCGGGCCTTTGATCGCAGGCTGCGCCTATGCCCTGCTGGTTTATTGCTTTGACTCGATTTGGCCCGCCATCTTCGCGCATGTTATCAACAATTGCTATTATTATATCATCAACTACTTAATCAGCTTGTACAGCTCGTTTGGTATTTGGAAATACTTTACGTATATCAATATCATTTTGTTTTTACTCGCGCTTTATATGACGCTGCGCGCTTTGGAAACACAGGTACGCAGACGTTCGATGCGTGCTTTTCAACCAAATCGAGGGAAGATGACGGATATCCTGTGGGATTGTCTTGTCAATCCGGGATTCTTTATTTTCGTTTCCAGCTTTGCTGTGAGCGTCGCATTGAAATAAGGCATGTCAAAAAAGGACAATCGTGCTTTCGAGCTCGCTCGAGAGAGAAAGGATATGGATATGAAGCTATTTGGGAACCGAAAGAAAAACAAATCAAACAAAGCGCAATACGAGGCAGGAAAGCACGCGCGCGCGCAGGGCCAGACGCCGCGCTCCGAAATGGATCCGTCTCAACGCAGGGCCGCGCATCCGGGGAAGACGACGGCTGCTGCGCGGACGGAGAGAAAGAAAACGACGGCGCGTTCTTCCAACCCGTCCCGGCGCAACCCGGCAAGGAGGAGAAAAAAACGCTCTGTCGCGATGAATACTTTTTTGTACGTCGTGATGGTTTTGGTTGTTTCGCTGGTTCTTGCAACGACGGTGATCTTCCTGAGCAACGATCTGCTTGCGCTCGCAAAGGAGGACAAGGAGATTACGATCACAGTGCCGGAGGACGCGTCGATGAAGGATGTCGCAAAGCTGCTGGATAAAAACGGCGTCATTCAATACGGCACGTTTTTTCGCCTGTTTACCGGTATTGTATATAAAGATGTGGAATTCCGCCCGGGCATGTGGACGCTCAATTCCAGCATGGATTATCGACAGATCGTCAATGAGCTGCGCGTCAACAGCAAGAGCACGGTAACGGTCACCATACCGGAGGGCTACAGCGTTGAGCAGGTCGTGGACACGCTGCTGGAGGCGGGCCTGAGCAATCGGGACGATCTGGAGAGCTTCCTGCAGGACGGCGAATTAAACTATGATTTCCTGCCGGAGGATTTGGGAAACGACTTAAATCGTCTGGAGGGCTATCTGTTCCCGGATACCTATGAATTTTATGTCAGCGATGAGGCGGACACAATCATCAACAAAATGCTGGGAAATTTTAGCAATAAAATCAAGGACAATTCCAGCGGTGTCAGTCTGGAAAAGCAGTGTGAGAACCAGGGGCTGACGGTCGAGGAGATGGTCATTATTGCATCCATGGTCCAGAAGGAAGCGGTCAACGATGGGGATATGCCAGAGGTCTCCGGCGTCATTATGAACCGGCTGGCGCACAAGGCGGAGTATCCCTATCTGAATATTGACGCGACCATTCAGTATGCGGTCGGTCATCTCGATCTGACGGATGAGGATATGCAGTCAGACAGCCCGTATAACACCTACACCTCCAAGGGACTGCCGCCCGGCCCGATCTGCAACCCGGGCATGGAGGCGCTCACCGCTGTCGTACAGCCTGCGGTGCATGATTATTATTTCTATGTCGCAAGCGCGGATGGAACCGAGCATATTTATGCCAAGACACAGGAGGAACAGACTGCGAATATTCAGGCGGTGCAGGCGGAGAAGGATGCGGCAAAGGCCGCGGCGGTTGAGGATTCCGACGAGGACGAAGAAGAATAAGGCATGAGAGGACAGGCCATGATACAAAAACCTGAGATATTGTCTCCGGCTGGGGATATGGAACGTCTGAAGTATGCGATTGCGTACGGCGCGGACGCGGTGTATCTTGCCGGAAAGCACTTTGGCATGCGTGCGGCATCGGATAATTTTACAGATGAGGAGCTGCGTGCGGGCATTGCCTATGCGCACGAACGCGGGGTCAAGGTCTATGTCACAGTGAATATCTCGCCGCGCTCCAATGAATTTGCGGAGCTGGAGAGCTATCTACAAAAGCTGTACGCCTTGCATACGGATGCGATCATTGTGTCGGATTTGGGCGTCATCCGTATGGCCAAACGCGTCGTGCCGCATTTGCCGCTGCATATCAGTACGCAGACGAGTATTCTGAACGCTGAGGCGGCGCAGTTCTGGGTTGAGATGGGCGCAGAGCGCCTTGTGCTTGCCCGTGAGCTGACACTTGAGGAGATCCGCACCATTCGCGATGCAATCCCGCCGGAGGTCGAGATCGAATGCTTTGTACACGGCGCGATGTGTATCTCCTATTCGGGACGCTGCCTGATTTCCAACTATACAACCGGACGCGACGCCAATCACGGAGAATGCGCGCAGTCCTGCCGCTGGAAATACGCGCTGATGGAGGAAAAACGGCCGGGACAGTATTTTCCGGTCGATGAGGATGAACGCGGCACGTATTTGTACAATTCCAAGGACATGTGCATGATCGACCACATTCCTGAGATGATCGCCGCCGGCATTTCATCGTTTAAAATTGAGGGACGGGCAAAGACGGCCTATTATACGGCTGGCATTACCGGCGCATACCGCAGAGCGTTGGACGCATATTTGGCAAATCCGAAGCCGGACTTCAGGGTGCCGGAGGAGATCCGTGAGGAGATCGGGCGCATCAGCCACCGGGAGTATTTTACCGGCTTTTATTTCGGGCGCGACCCGAATGGACAATATTATCCCGACGTGATGTATATTCGCGATTGGGAGATCGCGGCGCTGTTCGATTCGTGCGACGCGGACGGCAACGCGGTTTTTCTCCTCAAAAACCGTTTCTTCGCGGGGGATACACTGGAGCTGATGCAGCCGGGCAAGCCAATTTACCGTTTTCAGGTGGACGATCTGCGCAATGACGACGGCGAGCAGCTGGATGCGGCGCGCTCCGCAATGATGCGCATTCACATGAAATTTCCGTTCGCAGTCGCGGATTTCGCGATTTTGCGCAAGGAAAAAGCGACGAACGCTTGACGCTGCCATATAATTGAACTATAGTATTGCTGGAGGGGGAACAGAATTGGTGAGCGTTTATTCAAAAAAGCTTGAATGGAAAAGAATTTTTCCGTATACTATTTCAACATTGCATTTGCTGCATCTTTGCATGGCGGATTGGATGCGGTGTCAGCCAGAAAAGGGGGAGGGAGCTAAGCGATCCGGACATGTTGGATTGTGTGTTTCATGAAATCAAAAGAACTGTTTGATTATCTCTTTTTCGGCGTTTTGACAACGCTTGTCAATTATGGAACCTTTGTCCTGTCACTTTGGCTGTTAGGAGATAAGTTATATCTTATTGCGAATATCATATCATTTTTTTGCGCGACAGTATTCGCGTATATTACAAATAAGATTTTCGTATTTCAAAAGCTAAATTTTCATGTAAGGGTTTTAATACAGGAGATCTTCTCCTTTTTTTCTGCGCGTTTGGCCACATTTGGGATGGAAGAGCTGGGGCTGTTTGTTTTTGTATCACAATTTGGATGGGGAACAAAACAGATTTTCCACATCAATGGGACAATCATTATAAAAATCGCGCTCTCTTTTATTGCGGTGATATTAAATTACGCAATCAGCAAATGGTTGATTTTTAGAGATGGGGATGAAAAATGAAAAAGTGCAAGGTTTTGCTCATTATACCAGCGTATAATGAAGAGGCCAATATTCTTCGGTTGTATCAAACGATTTTGGCGTACCAAAAAACATGCGATGCATTTGAGCTGGATTATATTGTCATCAACGATGGTTCGACAGATTCGACAAGACAAATTTGCGACGCCAATCACATTAAGACGATTCATCTGATTCAAAACCTTGGAATTGGCGGCGCTGTACAGACAGGCTATATCTATGCGAAGAATAAAGGATATGATATAGCGGTACAGTTCGATGGGGATGGTCAGCATGACATCCAATCCTTGGAGGCGCTGGTTCGTCCTATTATGCAGGGCAAAGCCGATTTTGTTGTAGGGTCCAGATTCCTTGATCAAGCAAGCGAGTTTCAGTCCACTGCACTGCGCAGGATCGGGATTCATTATTTATCCTTCATTCTTCTTTTATGCAGCAGAAAGCGTATTTATGATGTTACTTCCGGATATCGTGCCGCAAATAAGCGCGTAATCGCACATTTCGCAAAACGATATCCCGTCGATTATCCGGAGCCGGAATCGTTGATGGATATATCCAAACAAAATTTTCGCGTATCAGAAGTATCGGTTAATATGTTTGAGCGCTCGGGCGGGGAATCGTCCATCACCGGTTTGAAGTCTCTGTATTATATGATTAAGGTTTCACTTGCAATTATTTGCACAGCATTTCAACGGGGGTGAATGATGTATGTCTGTTTCATTGCGAATTGAAGTAATCATATTGTCCATTGCTTTTTTTGTATTGGTTATCATGATGGTAAATCGCAGATATCTTCAGATGAAATACTCAATGATTTGGATGTTGACTGCGCTTTGTATGATGCTGATTGCAATTTTTCCGGGGATTGCAGAAAAAATCCGCGATATTGTTCATATAGAAACTACTGCAAATATGGTTTTCTTGCTTGTGATCTGTTTCTTACTTGTAATTTGCTTTTCACTTTCCATTATTGCGTCGAAGCAATCAGAGAAAATCAAACGAATTGTGCAAGTGATATCCATCGGAAACTATCTTGAACAGGAAAAGCGTGAGGGTGAAATCCATGTATAATAATCAGGGGGGATTTTTACCTATTCATCTTTCATGGCGGATGAGATTCCTCACTTGGGAAAAGGAAAATCGCATTGCTTTGATTGTGGTTGCGCTGCTGTTTCTGGCACATTTGGCATCCATATATGAATTGAGATTTAACTATAATCTGGACAGTGACGATATGGCCTATGTCAGAGCCGGTCTGGTCTTTGCCAAAACGGGAATGATCACTTGTCACGAAGATGTTCCCAGCGCCCAGATCCTTCCCGGAATGCCAGTGCTGATGAGTATTTTTTATATCCTCTTTGGCGAGGGAAAGCTCTTCTGGATTGCGGTTAAGGCTGTCTGGGCTGTGATGGGCATTTTTTCCGCATGGTTCACCTATAAGATTGTTTGCATCTTCGCACCAAAATGGGCCGGTATCATCGCCATGATTCCCTATTTCCGACCGGATATTCTCTGGATGGATAACACTGTTCTGACGGAAACTCCTTTTATACTCTGCTTAACCTGTATGGTCTATTACACCTTGATGATGGGGAAATATGGCAAATATCGATATTTCTGGGGCTGTGCTGCTGCCTATATGTGCGGTCTGATGCTAAAGGCGAACATTGCCCTGTATCCTTTGTTGGCGCTTGTCTATCTGCTCATCGTCCGCTATGACAAGAAGAAGCTGATGAAACAGATTGTGATTCTTACTTGCATCGTTCTGTGTTTTGAGGTTCCTTGGACGATCCGAAATTATAACCAGTTCCATGCATTTATTCCTTTGACATACGGTGCGGGTAATCCCGCTTTACTGGGTACCTATCAGGGAATGGGATATCCTGACGATTCCGAACTGGACTATGAGACTAACGTAACGGAGGTTCTGCGGGAAAAGTATGCGGAGTTTTACAACGAGGATGGTAGTCTGCCCCTTGAATACAGCCGGTATGTCAGCCTTCAGCGTGATAGCATTAAGGCCAATTATCGTTTATCTGTTTGGAAGCAAAATGACTTCTCCAGCCTTATCTACTCCTATGCAGTGCTGAAACCGCAGGCAATGGTCAACAGCTATTTCTATTGGGATACCCTCTTTGGCGTAGATAAGGAGCAGATAAAGGATGTTCAGATGTTCGACCTTTATCTCTGTCTCGCTGCGGTTGCGTTGAGCCTTGTGCTGAAGAAGCAGCGGCTGCCGGTGTTATTTCTTACTGGAGTATATTTGTTTAATATTTATATCTATTCCATGACCTATGCGTTTTCTCGATATAATGCCTCCTTAATGAGTCTGCGCTTTGCGTTGGTAGGCTTTTCAGTCTATCTGATTCTCTGTGGCGCTGCTAAAGCTATCGATGGAATCCGCGAGGAGCAAAAGGTTGATCACAATAATTGATATGTAAGAATTAGTTGAGGCAATACCCCAACGGTTTTAGATTTCGAGATTTTGCGTAAGGCAAAAGCGGCGAATGTGTAACCGTCGCTTGCTCGGATGCCTGATGCACGGTTACTATGGCAAAAGTTCTTATGTTTTCGGTTGACATTTTGCCGAAAACATGTATAATAGAACCGTTATACAGCGATTACGGCGATGACGGAACGAGACAGCACAGCGCACTCCTCAGAGAGCGGGGGACGGTGGAAGCCCTGCGAGCAGCGGTCTGTCAGCTATTCCGGAGCCATTCGGGACAAACCGAATCGTCTGCCCGCGTTAAGGGCGCACTGAGATGCCGATTTTTGGCAAATTAGGGTGGTACCGCGAGCAAAGCCTTCGCCCCTATACGGGCGGGGGCTTTTTATTTTCGTACAAATTATTTATTTTATGGAGGCAATATATGAACTACATGGGTTTGAATGAAATCCGTGAGAAGTTTCTGGCGTTCTTTGAGTCCAAGGAGCATCTGAGGCTGCCGAGCTTTTCGCTGATTCCGCAGGGTGACAAATCGCTGCTGCTCATCAACTCGGGCATGGCGCCGCTCAAGCCGTATTTTACCGGCGAGCAGGAGCCGCCGCGCCGCCGCGTCACGACCTGTCAGAAGTGCATCCGCACAGGCGACATCGAGAACGTCGGCAAGACGGCGCGCCACGGCACGTTTTTTGAAATGCTAGGCAACTTCTCCTTTGGCGATTACTTTAAGGAGGAGGCCATCACCTGGAGCTGGGAGTTTTTGACCGAGGTCATGGGTATCCCGGCCGACCGCTTGTATCCGTCCATCTATGAGGATGACGACGAGGCATTTGAAATTTGGAACAAGAAGATTGGCATTCCGGCAGAGCGTATTTTCCGCTTTGGCAAAGAGGACAATTTCTGGGAGCATGGCTCCGGTCCGTGCGGCCCGTGCTCCGAGATCTACTATGACCGCGGCGAGAAATATGGCTGCGGCAAGCCGGGCTGCACGGTCGGCTGCGACTGCGACCGCTATATGGAGGTCTGGAACGACGTATTTTCTCAGTTCAATAACGACGGTCGGGGCAACTATACTGAACTGGTACAGAAAAACATTGACACCGGCATGGGACTGGAGCGTCTGGCTGTTGTCATGCAGGATGTGGATTCGCTGTTTGATGTCGATACCGTCAAAAATATCACGAACCATGTCTCGCGCATTTCGGGCAAGAGCTATGGCGAGAGCTACAAGACGGACGTTTCGCTGCGCGTGATTACCGACCATATCCGGTCTACCGTTATGATGATCTGCGACGGTGTGATCCCGTCCAATGAGGGACGCGGGTATGTTCTGCGCCGTCTGCTGCGCCGCGCGGCGCGTCATGGCAAGCTGATCGGTATTGAAAAGCCATTCCTGTATCAGGTGTGCGATACGGTGATTCAGGAGAGCGGCGGCGCATATCCCGCGCTGCTCGAAAAGCAGGATTATATCCGCAAGGTCATTCAGGTGGAGGAAGAACGCTTTGACGCGACAGTCGATGCGGGTCTTTCCATTCTGCACGATATGATTGAGCGGGCGAAGCAGGCGGGCGGCAGCGCGCTTCCGGCGGCGGACGCCTTCAAGCTGCATGACACCTACGGATTCCCGATTGATCTGACCATTGAAATTTTGGAAGAACAGGGCATGACAACTGACCGCGACGGCTTTGACGCACTGATTCAGGAGCAGAAGGAGCGTTCGCGCGAGGATCGCAAGCGCATGGGTGATGTCGGCTGGGCGTCGGAGGAGCTTGGACTTGACAAGTCGCTTCAGACGGTGTTCTGCGGCTATGATCATCTGGAATCGACGGCAAATGTACTCGCACTCGTTGTGGATGGCGAGAGCACGGATGCTGTCCGTGCTGGCTCCAAGGTGACGCTTGTGCTGGACAGCACACCGTTCTATGCGGAGATGGGCGGTCAGGTACCGGATCACGGCGTCATTTCTCACGGCGACTGTGTTATTGCGATTGATAACGTACAGAAAAACGGCGACGGTCGCATCTATCTGCATTCCGGCGTGGTCAAGAGCGGCGTCATCAGCCGCGGCGATACGGTCAGCTGTGCAGTCGATCCGGAACGCCGCCAGGCGATCTGCCGCTCGCATACCGCAACGCATCTGCTGCAGCAGGCGCTGCGCGAGGTGCTGGGCAGCCATGTCGAGCAGGCGGGCTCGTACACCGACGCCGACCATGTGCGCTTTGACTTTACGCATTTTGCGGCCATGACGCCGGAGGAGATCAAGCGGGTTGAGGATATTGTCAACGATGCGATTCTCGAGGGAATGACGGTCCGCACCGATGAAATGCCGATTGAAGAGGCAAAGAAGCTGGGCGCTATGGCGCTGTTCGGTGAAAAATATGGCGACATTGTCCGCGTCGTGCGCGCAGGTGATTTCTCCATTGAATTCTGTGGCGGCACTCATCTGGACAACACCGCAAAGGCGGGTATGTTTAAAATTGTCAGCGAAGCATCGGTCGCGGCAGGCGTACGCCGTATTGAGGCGATTACCGGCCGTGCATCGCTGGATATGTATGCGTCACGCCAGAGCCAGCTTGATACGCTTGCAACGACGCTAAAGATCGCACCGAAGGATCTGACGCAGCGCGCAGAGCAGGTGATGGATGAGCTTAAGGAGATGCGCCGCAGCGTTGAAAGCCTGAACAGCCGTATTGCGGAGATGCAGATGAACGATCTGATGGACAAAGCGGTTGCGGTCGGTTCGGTTAAGGTGCTGACAGCGAGGCTGGATTCTGCGGATATCCTGCGCAGCATGGGCGATGCCATCAAGGAACGCAATGACGATATGGTTGCGGTTCTGGCTGTCGTTACCGGTGAGAGCAAGCTGCAGCTGCTGTGTGTCTGCGGCAAGGCTGCGGTCAAGGCCGGCGCGCATGCGGGCAAGATCATCAAGGAGGTCGCCAAGCTGTGCGGCGGCGGCGGCGGCGGTCGCCCGGATTCCGCATCTGCGGGCGGCAAGAACCCGGCCAAGCTGGACGAGGCACTGGCCGCGGTAAGCGACATTGTAAGCGGTATGCTGAAGGCTTGACATACTGCATCATGTAATAAAATCATTGGAAGGGAGGATATTCCAAATGGAGGATTGTCTGTTCTGTAAAATCATCAACGGCGACGTTCCGTCCAAAAAGGTCTATGAGGACGAGTACGTCTATGCCTTCGATGATATCGACCCGCAGGCGCCGACGCATTTTCTGGTTATTCCAAAGCAGCATATTGCATCCGCGGCGGCGGTCACACCGGAAAACAGCAGCATCGTCGCAAAATGCTTTGAGGCCGTTGCCAAGATTGCGAAGGAACGCGGCATGGAGAGCTTCCGCGTTGTATCCAATATTGGCGAGCAGGCGCAGCAGAGCGTGTTCCATCTGCATTTTCATGTGCTGTCCGGTCGTGATATGACTTGGCCGCCGGGCTGATTTGCGTATTCAAACAGAATGTGGTAAAATATTCTCAAGTGGGGTGGCGTCACGCGGCGTCACCCCGTTTTCTTTGCGAGAAGAGGGGGGGAGCTTGATGGGGCGTCCATTGATCTGGTTCTCTGCGGCTTTTGCGGTAGGCGTCGGCGGCGTGCTTTGCGGTTTGCAGCTGCCGGTTCTGGCGGCGGTCATTCTATTTGCTGTTGGTACAGGCGCGGCGATTGCGCTGCGCAGGCTGCGGCCGCTGTGCCTGCTGCTCATCGGACTTGCGGCGGGACAGTGCTATACACAGGCCTATCATCAGCTGTATACCGAGCCGGTCGTGCAGCTGGCGGGGAAATCTGCGCGCATTACGGTCACGGCAACAGAATATGCGGCGCAGTATGATGACAGTCAGCGCGTCGAGGTGCGCGTAAGCGGCGCGGATGTCGGCGTTTCGCACAGCTTTCACACGCTGCTGTATGTGCCGCTGACCGAGCGGGAAATCCAGCCGGGCGACCGCATCACGGGACGCGTTTCCTTCTATGTATCCGGCCTGCGCGAGGGCTTTGACCGCGAAAGCTATTACCGCGGGCAGGGTTACGCGGTGCTGGCGTCTATCGACAAAAACGCATCGGCAGAGGTGACGCCGCCGGAACGCCGCCCGCTTTCCTATTATCCCAAAAGGCTGGCGCATGCGCTGCAAGGTGTCTACCGCGCGGCGGGAACAGAGCGACAGGCTGCATTTTGGTGCGCGCTGGTGACGGGAGACCGCACCGGACTGTCTGTTTCGGATACCGATCATTTGCGAAAGTCCGGCCTGTCGCATGTAATCGCGCTGTCCGGCCTGCATGTCGGCTTTCTCATTTCGCTGTTGCTGCTTGTATGCGGCAAACGGATCGGAACGGCGGTGGGCATCCCTGTGCTGGTTCTGTTTTATATGATGGTGGGTTGGTCGCCGTCGGTCGTGCGCGCCTGCATCATGTATGGCATTCTGCTGTTGGGCTTTTGGCTCAAACGGGAGGCGGACAGCCTCAATTCGCTGTTTGCCGCGCTTCTTGTCATTTTGCTGCTGATGCCGGATGCAATGTGTTCGGTCAGCCTGCAGCTATCATTTGCCGCGACCATTGGAATCTTGCTGCTGGCATCGCGCTTGCAGCATGCGCTCCGCCTGCCCAAAGGATGGCCGGCCACATTGAAACGGCTGTGGGATGCTCTTTCAGGTGCGGCGGTGTGTACAGTCAGTTCAACCGTGTTTACCGCGCCGATTCTGCTGGTTCAGTTTGGGTATCTGTCCGCATTTGCCGTCTTTTCCAATTTTGCCGCGCTGTGGGCGGTTTCCGTAATCTTTCCGCTCGTTGTCATCGGCGGCGTGCTTTCTCTGGTGACTCCAGCGGTTGGCGCTGTCCTGCTCCTGCCTGCGGGTTGGCTGACCGATTTCATCATCTGGGTGAGCGATGGGATTGCGTCGCTGCCATATGGGGTGTTAAACTGTGAAAACACCGCGGATGTTGTCATTACAGTTATGTTTTGTATATGCAGCGCGCTGATTTTGCGAAAGGGAAGCAAGCGCGTGGTGCTGATTGCGCTTCCGGTACTGATTGCCGCGGTCATCTCCATCAGTGTGTGGCGCGGCATAATGGATTATGATGATCTGCATATTTCCATTTTGCCGGAAGGCAGCGGACAGGCGATTATTGTAAGCTGCGGCGATAAAACGGCGCTGATTGATTGCAGCAGTTCGGGCTATCACAACGCGGCGCAGGATGTTGCGGCCTATCTTGACTGGCGTGGGATTGATGCGCTGGATTTGGTCGTGCTGACCGCAGTCGATTTGGGACATGCCAGAAATTTCTGTGAGCTGCTTGACACAGTTGCTGTCAAACAGGTTATCATGCCGGAAGTAAACCGCGAAAACAAAGAACCGTATCCCGCTGCTATGCAGGCGATTGCAGCACATGCTATCACATGCAGCAAAATAGCACCGGCGCGCGAAACAGCAATCGGTGATCCATCGCTTGGCCTGTCGGTGCTCGGCAGCGTTGAACGTAAATTGATGGTTCGCATTCAATCAGAGGATCAGGACATTGCAGTGCTGCATGCGCTGACACAGAATATGCTGCTTGCGCTGACGCAGCAGGCAGCAGTGCAGGGAGAAACTGTGGTGGTGTCCGGCGGCTTTTTTGATGATGAGGATAAGCTGGACACACTGCTTACCCGCCTTGCGCCGCAGCAGATTGTTTTGGAAAACGGATGGACCAGCGGCGATGACTGCAATGGCATCCCGATCCTCAACCCATATATCATCGGGCAGCTCGACTGGAAAACCGTACGCGAATGAAGGGAGGACGCATTTTTGGCGAAAAAAGCGGCGAACGCCGGAAGTGAACAGCTCAAAGCAGACCTGAAAAACCATGCGATTGGCGCACTGTATGTCATTGGCGGGGAGGAGGCCTACCTAAAGGAGCATTATCTCGCGGCGTTGGAAAAGGAAGTCATCGGTGAGGACGAGATGTTCCGCGATTTGAATTATACTGTATTCGAGGGCGCCTCTTTGACCTACGATGCGCTTTCCGAGGCGATTGACAGCTATCCTGCATTTGCGCAGCGGCGCATGGTTATTGTAAAGGATTTTGACGTATTTCGTCCGCCTGCGGCGTGGAAGGAAACGCTGCCTTTGCTGCTGGATGATTTGCCGGAGTTTGTCTGTTTAGTCTTTTACTATGACACGATGACATTTAAACCGGACAAGCGCACCAAGCTGTATTTGCAGATATCCAAAAAGGGCTGTGTGGCTGATTTCTCCCAGCTGGAACGGCACGACCTGGTTCCATGGGTGAAACGGCATGCTCGGGCGGCAGGAAAACAGCTGGACAGCGATACCTGTGATTATATGCTGTTTATCTGCGGGACATCCATGAATAATTTGCTGCTTGAAATCGAGAAAGCCTGTGCACACAGCGCGACGACAGAGGTCAAGCGAAGTGATATTGACGCGGTGTGTACAAAGGTATTGGACGCAGTGACGTTTGACCTGACAGATGCCATTACCGCACAGCGTTTTGACCGTGCGTTGCAGCTGGTGAGCGATTTGATCGCGCAAAAAAATGAACCGATTGTGCTGCTATCCGCCATTGCGCGGCATATCCAGCGTTTGTATGCGGCAAAGCTCGTAATGCAGGCGCATGCGGGAGAGAAGGAACTCATGGAGCTGCTCGGCAGCAAATCGCCCTATTATGCGCGGAAAATGCGCGAGAGCGCGGCGCAGTTACAGACAAAATGGCTGCGGCAGTCGCTGCTGCTGTGCGGGGAATGTGATGTGGCGATGAAATCCGCCGGGGTGGACCGACAAAAGCAATTGGAGCTGTTGCTGCTTCAAATGGCAGAACACTTTGAGGAAGGGACGGGATGACATTGATTCGAATTCGGGAGGCAATTATTGTCGAAGGACGATATGATGTCAACAAGATCAAGCAGTTGGTGGACACGGTAGTGATCGAAACCGGCGGATTTGCGATCTTCAACAACAAGGAACGGCTTGCGCTCATCCGCCGCATTGCCGCAGAACGCGGTATACTCATTTTAACCGACAGCGACGGCGCAGGCCTTGTCATCCGTAATTTTCTAAAAGGCGCCATTCCAAAGGAGCAGGTGCGTCATGCCTATATTCCGCAAATCAAGGGAAAGGAGCGGCGCAAGACGCACGGTTCCAAGGAAGGTACACTCGGCGTCGAGGGGATTTCTGATGAGGTGCTGTTGGATGCGCTCAGACGGGCCGGCGTAACCTGTATGGAAGGGGAAAAACCGGCGCCGCGCATCACAAAGGCGGATTTTTATGAATGGGGCTTAGCCGGTGTGCCGGGCAGCAATGAGAAGCGGAAAAAGCTACTTGCCGCACTGCATTTGCCGCAGCATATGACGGCAAACGCGCTGCTGGAATTTATCAATGCTGTTGCGGACTATGATGAGGTCAAGCGTGCGATTGTGCAATTGTAAATGATATTCTTTGTTTGAAATTTTATAAAAAACATGAAAATATGCCTGTTTGAAATACTAAAATTGCAGATTATTTTTGTGAGATTATTTTATGATTGATAAAATCTTTAATAAATTGCAAAATCACGTTATTTTGCCACATTTATCCGCAATTTACAACATAAAAGTTTGAAAATTGGCGATTTTTCGACAGAATGACGGTTGCAAAATAAAGTGACCTGTATTATAATCAAAATCATCAAAAATTGTCATAGCTTAGGGCTGTATCGCAGCATTCGGCGGGGAGCGGGTTTATCAAAAGGCTCGTGACCCATTGCGGTGCGGAAACGCAGGAATTTCGTATGCATGCAAGTGTTTGGATTATAATTTGGCCTTTTCCCAGAAACCGACGCCGCCCCAAGGATGTGATGCTGCTTTAGCTATGTCTTGACATATATTATATATGTATGGTTTTGCCTGATTGGGGACGAAAGAAACGATGATATGTCAAGAGCAATCTCACAGCTTGACAATTGAGGCGGCGCAATAACATAGAGGTTGAGCTCTATGATTTTGGTCGCTCTTTTTCTACGCATGAAGTTTAACATAATGAGATCCGGTTGAATACATCATTTTTCATATATTAGGTCTGCCGGAGCAGGATGTATTTGGCAGCAAGGGAGTAGAATTTATGTACCGCAAGAGCGCACAGAACTGGTTAAAACATCTCGATTTTTTGATCGTGGATTTGATTTGTTTACATATCGCGTATTTTTTCGCTTATTCGGTTCGGCTTGGAATTGCAAACCCCTATGCGGAATCGCTATATCGTATGATGGCCATTATCCTCACGCTCATTAGTATCGTTGTTTCGATTTTCTTTGAGACATTTCGGGATGTTTTAAAGCGCGGATATTACATGGAATTTATGATAACCATTAAGCATGTATTTCTGGTGGAGTTGTTTGCAATTTCTTTTCTATTTGTTTTGCAGGAAGGCGCATCCTATTCCCGATTGGTTATGGGCATGTTGGGCATATTTTATATAATATTTGCATTTCTTGGTCGAGTTTTTTGGAAGCATGTGTTGCGCAGGCGAATGAGTGGAAAGGGAAAACGGTCTCTTTTGATTGTTACGATTGACAGTATGGTCGATAGCTGTGTAAAAAATATAAGAAATAACAACTATGAGATGTTCAACATTTCCGGCATTGCCATTTTAGATCGAAACCGAAAAGGCGAGACAGTTGATGGGGTAAGAGTCGTTGCCAATGCCGATGAAATTGCAGATTATGTCTGTCAGGAATGGATTGATGAGGTGTTTCTCAATCTGCCTCCGGATGAGCCAAGACCCGAAACGCTGATTCAACAAATTACCCGTATGGGTATCGTTTTACATGTCCGGCTGACCAATGAGACAGAACTAATAGGGAAAAAACAATTTGTTGAAACAATGGGAACCTATACAGTCTTAACGACAAGCATCAACTATGCAACACCCGGTCAGCTGCTGGCAAAACGTCTGATGGATATCGCGGGCGGCTTGACAGGCTGTCTGATTACGGCAATTTTGTTTGTCTTTCTTGCGCCGGCCATCAAAATCAAATCACCTGGACCGGTGTTTTTCTCACAGATTCGCGTCGGCAAAAACGGAAAGAAATTTAAGATGTACAAATTCCGCACGATGTATTTGGACGCGGAGGAACGCAAAGAAGAGCTGATGAAGCAAAATCGCGTCAAAGATGGATTGATGTTCAAAATGGAGGATGATCCGCGTATTATTGGCTCGAAGATTCTGCCAGACGGCACCTACAAAAAAGGCATCGGCAATTATATGCGTGACTTCAGCTTGGATGAATTCCCGCAGTTTTTTAATGTACTGAAGGGAGATATGAGCCTGATTGGTACCAGACCACCTACGGTGGATGAGTGGGAAAAATACGAGCTGCATCATCGCGTGCGTCTTTCCATCAAGCCTGGCATTACAGGAATCTGGCAGGTCAGCGGCAGATCGAACATTACAGATTTCGAGAAGGTCGTCAAACTGGATGCGCAATATATTAGTCAATGGAGCATTGGCTTGGATTTGAAAATTCTGTTAAAAACAATCGGCGTCGTTTTTAACAAGGAAGGGTCAATGTGAAGGGAAATGCGAGCTTGTTTTTAAGACGCATGAGTAAGATGAAGACTGATAAATACAAAATCGGGTTTATTGATTCTTTATCGTATCCACAAGTATATTCGAACACTGCTTGATTGAATGTATCAAGCATTTTTGCATGTTACTTGATGATTTAACTGATTGCCTGAAAATCAGAATGAAGGATACGGGGCAAAGATGATTGTCGAAACATCCTTTCATTGTTTTTGAGAAAGGGAGTTCGAATGTCTACAGTTCGGGGTACAAGGTATACCCCAAAGAAATGGACAGATAGAGGAAGTACATAGGACTGGGAGAGATGAGCACAGGACGAGACTGTGGATAACCAAAGCAAAATAACAAGAAGAGGATGAGACGCTGTGGACGATGGAAATAAGAAAAAACTAAAAATCGCGA
The DNA here is from genome assembly GCA_964513445.1 of uncultured Butyricicoccus sp. Classification (GTDB taxonomy): domain Bacteria; phylum Bacillota; class Clostridia; order Oscillospirales; family Butyricicoccaceae; genus Butyricicoccus_A. Next base: position 46,667 of record CAZEMM010000008.1, read on the forward strand.
TGCTCGGTGATGGAGATATAATGGGGACAACCGAGAAAAAGCCCGGAAAATCAAGACTTTTGGCGGCTTGATTCCTAT
>CAZEMM010000009.1:0-44142 GCA_964513445.1 uncultured Butyricicoccus sp.
ACACAACTTTCGATTATTGGTTTTTATCTCTACCCCAACTATTGACATAGAGCCAAAATGAAACGCCCATCGCGAGACAGGCGTTCCCAATTTATCAATTTTATTCCTGTGCCTTGAGCTTTGCGAAGCATTCGCTGCAATAAACCGGGCGATCGCTCCTCGGCTGAAATGGCAGCTTGGCCTCTCCGCCGCAGGCGGAGCAAACCGCTGTAAAATACTCTCGTGGAGCCTGTCCTGCATGCTTACGCTTATTCCGGCACGCCTTGCAACGCTGCGGCTCATGCTCAAAGCCGCGCTCCTCATAAAAAGCCTGTTCCCCCGCGGAGAAGATAAACTCTTGCCCGCATTCCTTGCAAACCAACGTCTTGTCCTGATACATATTACCTCTCCTTGACTGTCCTCTTTTCTAACATCTATAACATGCACAGATATCCTTCACCTGTGTACGTCCACAAATACTTCAGCGGCCTTACGGCGAATACGCTGGATTGCATTATCCACTGATTTGACTGATTTTCCCACCGCGGTGGCAATCTCCTCATAGGAATCACCTTCAAGATACAAGGAAAGCACGGTGTCTTCAAATACGGATAGCCGTCCGGACAGCAGCTTCCGCCTTTCCAGATGCTCTTCCATACCGATAATCAGAGAAACGGGATCAGGCGTTTGCGTTGTCCCTCCATGCTCGCGGACGAGCGGACTGTCCGTAATGCTCTCCGAGCGGTTAAGTGGCTCATGCTTGATCGCGGCAGCGGCGCTGATCGCGGAATAGATCTGCCGTGTAATACACATACGCGCGAACGGCTGGAACGGCGTTCCATACTTTGGGTCGTAGGCGCGCATCGCCTTGATAAGCCCCAGCATACCCTCCTGAATCAGATCCTCACCATCTCCGCCCGCCAAAAAAAATGGGCGGGAGCACGACTTCACAACACCAAAATAGCGGATGACCAAATGTTCCTCTGCTTCGCGATTTCCGTCCTGCATCAGCCGGCAAAGCTGTTCATCCGAGTAGGCATCCATTGCACGGTCTTCTTTACAATACATCATATTGTTATTCATTATATCCTATTGTTCATATTATGTCAATGTTTTTGTGCATCTTATTGCTGCACACTATGATTTTTACAATGCTTTTGTGCATATCAACCATGCATCATACACAGTCTTTGAAAAAGGAGGATGCACACCACATCCTCCCTTGCTGTAATCTTATTTCGCAATCGACTCGATGACGGCCGCAACCGCCTCGGCAGCCGCGTAGACTGCGGACTTATCCACGCCCTCTACCATGACGCGGACCAGCGGCTCCGTGCCGGACGGGCGAACCAAAATACGTCCCTCCCCCAGGCTCTGTTTTTCCTTCTCGATCACCGCCTGTACCTCCTGCCGCTCAGGCAGCAAATGCTTCATCTGATTCGGCACGGTGACATTAATCATGATTTGCGGCCATGGAATGACCTCGGCAGCGATTTCCGACGCACGTTTTCCGCTGTCCTTCAGCATCTTGAGAAACTGGATCGCAGTCAGTTCCCCATCACCCGTCGTCGCATATTCCAAAAATATGACGTGTCCGGACTGCTCGCCGCCAAGCACATAGCCGTTCTCCAGCATCTTTTCCAGCACATAACGGTCGCCGACATTGGAGCAGACGATCTGAATGCCATGCTCCTTTGCGTACGCGTGCAGACCCATGTTGGACAGAATGGTCGCGACAAACGCGCCGCCACGCAGGCGCTGCTCCTTTTTGAGCTGTACGGCGCACACAGCCATAATACGATCGCCGTCGAGCACCTCGCCCTTGTCATCGACAATCAGGCAGCGATCCGCGTCGCCGTCAAACGCAACGCCCACATCATAGTCGCCCTCAATAACCAGCTTGCGCAGCGCTTCCAGATGCGTCGAGCCACAATGATTGTTGATATTGCAGCCGTCCGGCTCATAATATCGAATCGCCGCGTTCAAATTCAACTTCTGGAACAGGCGGGAGGCCGTCGTGGAAGCCGCACCATTTGCACAGTCCACGACAGCGCGCAGGCCGGACAAATCGCCCTGAATGGTCTCTGCCAGATAATCGGTATACTCCTCAATCGGATCATTGTCATGCTGCAGCACATGGCCAATCTCGCCGTGCGTCGCACGCGGCAGGTCATCCACACGGTCAATGTATTCCTCGATGCGCGCTTCCAGATCGTCCGACAGCTTATAACCGCTGCCCGCAAAAATCTTGATGCCGTTATGCTCATATGGATTGTGGGAGGCGGAAATCACAATGCCCGCATCTGCCTTGTGCTTGATGGTCAGATAGGCGACAGCCGGCGTCGGAATGACGCCGAGCGGCTCAATATCTGCGCCGGACGAGCAAATGCCGGCAATCAGCGCGGCCTCCAGCATATCGGAGGAAACGCGCGTATCCTTGCCAATCAGGATTTTCGTGCGATGTCTGGTCTGCTGCGACAGTGCATAGGCGACCGAACGGCCAACCTTAAATGCCAAATGCGCGTCCAGCTCTACGTTTACGACACCTCGGATTCCGTCGGTTCCAAAATATTTGCCCATGGTTATAACTCCTCTTCTATCAGATAAAATACGGCACAGGTGGTAAAAACATACCCGTGCGCAATGAAATAGTCAAAATAATATTGTTACAATTGCAGCTGCTCCGGCTGGTCAAGCGGCACGCCCGGCTTGATGTCTAGATGCTCATAAGCCTTCGCCGTTACACAGCGTCCGCGCGGCGTGCGGTTGAGAAAGCCGATCTGCATCAAGTATGGCTCATACACATCCTCCAGCGTAACCGCTTCCTCACCGATGGTTGCGGCAAGCGTCTCCAAACCGACCGGGCCGCCGTCAAATGTCGAAATAATGCTGCGCAGCATTCTGCGGTCGATGGAATCCAAGCCAAGCTCGTCGATCTCCAGCGCGCGCAGCGCGGTATCAGCAGCCTCCCGCGTGATAACGCCGTCAAACTGTACTTCCGCAAAGTCACGGACCCTGCGCAGCATGCGATTCGCAATGCGCGGCGTACCGCGCGAGCGGCGTGCGATCTCATACGTACCCTCCGGCTCGGTCCGCACGCCAAGAATATCCGCCGAACGATCCACAATCTGCTGCAACTGCTCAGGTGTGTACAGCTCCAGGCGAAGCGAAACGCCAAAACGGTCGCGCAGCGGCGAGGTCATCTGTCCCGCACGCGTCGTCGCGCCAATCAGCGTAAAGCGCGGCAAATCCAGCCGGATGGAGCGCGCGCTCGGCCCCTTGCCAATGATGATATCCAGCGCATAATCCTCCATCGCCGGATATAAAATCTCCTCAACGCTGCGGTCAAGGCGATGAATTTCGTCGATAAATAAAATATCGTTTTCACTGAGATTGGTCAGCAGCGCCGCCAGATCGCCCGCCTTTTCAATCGCCGGGCCGCTGGTCACACGGATATTGACTCCCATCTCAGCGGCAATAATACCGGCCAGCGTGGTCTTTCCGAGACCCGGCGGGCCGTACAGCAACACATGATCGAGAGGCTCATTGCGCCGCCTTGCTGCCTCAATAAAAACCGCGAGATTTTCCTTTGCCTTTGTCTGTCCGATGTATTCCGCCATCGTCTTGGGGCGAAGCGAAAATTCCTTTTCATCCGCCGGCGTCTGCGATGTAGAAACAATTCGATCGGAAAAATCGTCGTCAAATTCGATGCTCATACCCTGTCACCTCACTGTGCCGCCAGCTTTTTCAAGCAGGCGCGAATCAGCTCCTCTGCGGTTGTTTCCGCAGTCGGCAGCCCTTCCATGGCGCGCATCGCCTCTGCCTGTGAATAACCCAGAACCATCAGCGCGGAAATGGCTTCGCCAACGGCGTTTTCCGGCATATCCGCTCCGGAAAGTGCGTCTGACGAAATGCCAGAGCGAATGCCAAGGCTCTCCTGCTCCTTTGCCAGTTTGTCCTTCAGCTCAAGGCAAATACGCTGGGCAATTTTCTTGCCGACGCCCGGTGCACGCGTCAGAAACTTGGTGTCCTCTGTAATGATGGACAGCGCCAGCTGGCTTGGCGGCGCGCAGCTCAGAATGGCCAGCGCGGCCTTTGGCCCGACGCCCGATACGCCCAGCAGCAGCTTAAAGCAGCTGAGTTCCTCCTGCTCGGCAAAGCCGTACAGGTCGCATAGCCCCTCCCGAATATATAAATAGGTGTATAGGCGCGCCTGTGCGCCTATTTTGAGCGACGCGCAGGTATTTTGCGACGTGCGGCAGGCATAGCCGACGCCGCCGCAGTCTATGACGGCGAGCTCCTGCTCGATGAGCGCAACCTTGCCTTCCAAATAGTAAAACAATGCTATCTCCTTTTCTTGACAGGAATGCTACAGACCCAGTGCGTTTTGCTTGAGCTGCGAACCACAGGTGTGCGCATGACAGATAGCCAGCGCGAGCGCATCCGCCGCGTCATCCGGACGAGGCATACGCGACAGGCCAAGCATGACACGGGTCATCTCCATCACCTGCTTTTTCTCCGCCTTGCCATAGCCGACAACCGCCTGCTTGACCTGCGACGGCTTGTACTCCGCCGGCGTGATACCGCGCTCGGCACAGGCCAGAAGAATTACACCTCGCGCATGTCCCACCTGGATCCCTGTCGTAATGTTATTATTAAAAAACAGCTCCTCTACCGCCACGGCATCCGGCTGAAACGTATCGAGCAGCGTCAGCATATCGTCATAAATCTCCTTTAGCCGCAAATGCAGAGGAATACCAGCGGGCGTCGTGATTGCACCGTGTCGAATATGCGTAAATTTTGTCCGTTCATACTGCACAACGCCATAACCGACGATGGCATAGCCGGGATCTATTCCAAGAATAATCATACTGCTCCTGTAGAATACATGTATACTTTAGTTTACCACATCTGCGCTTGTAGCACAAGAAAATCCGCTCGTATTGTCGAATACTGCGCGGTTATTTCCCATAGCCCGCCTGATGAATGCGCTCCGCCGCGAGCAGAACGCCGAGCTTGCCGGAAGCGTAAGTCAGACCTCCCTGCATATAGCAGACATATGGCGCGCGCATCGGCGCATCAGCCGACAGCTCAATCGATGCACCCTGCACAAACGCGCCAGCCGCCATAATGACCGGATCATCATAGCCCGGCATGTCCCAAGGTACCGGTGTGACAAACGAATCCACCGGCGCGCCGGACTGGATGCCCTCGCAAAACCGGCACAGCGGTTCGGGCGCACCGAACGCAATCGTTTGGATAATATCATAGCGGATATCCTCCGGCAGCGGATGCACCTCAAAGCCGAGCTGTTGCATGACCTTTGCACAGAAAATTGCTGTCTTAAGCGCCTGCGCCGTTGTGTGCGGCGCCAGAAACAAGCCCTGATACAGCAGACGGTTCTGTCCCATCGTACAGCCGCATTCGCCGCCGATACCCGGCGCAGTCAAACGATACGATGCATTTTCCACCAGATCAGCGCGCCCGGCAATATAGCCGCCCGTCGGAGCAAGTCCGCCGCCTGGATTTTTAATAAGTGAGCCAGCAATGAGATCTGCGCCCACCTGCGTCGGCTCCAGATCCTCGACAAACTCGCCATAGCAGTTGTCCACCATAATAGCCGCGTTCGGGTTGACAGCCCGTACAGCATCGCATACTGCGCCAATTTGCTCACAGGACAGCGACTGCCGTACCGCATAGCCCTTGCTGCGCTGGATAAACACTAATTTGACATCGGGCGACGCAGCTGCCGCGCAAATCGCCGGAATATCCGGCAGTCCGTCCTTCATTTCGATCTGACGGTAGCCAATGCCGTATTGCTTCATACTGCCCGCCATGTCGCCGGTAATGGTATTCATCAGTGTGTCGTATGCTGCGCCGGTCGCGGACAGCACTACATCGCCCGTCTGCACTGCCGCATACATCGCGCAGCACAGCGCGTGCGTGCCATTGACAAAGCCAATGCGTACCAGCGCAGCTTCCGCTCCAAAAATGTCCGCATAAATCTTATCCAGTGTCTCGCGGCCATTGTCGTCGTAGCCATAGCCCGTCGTACCGGAAAACATGCTGTCGGACACGCGGTTTTTGGCAAACGCAGCGAGCACCTTCTCTGTGTTGCGCTCACTGATTGCATCGATGCGGGCAAAAAGCGGCTGGATGTCCTGCTCTGCCTTTTGTCCCAGTGAACGGATTTCCTGTGAAATATTCAGTTCATTCATCTTGCTTTCTCCATTCCATGAAAAAGGACGGTGCAGTTCATCACTGCGAGCCGTCCCTCTATTGCTGTAATTTCAGCTGATCGGCTGATTTTCAGACTGCTGCGCGATTACCGGAGAATTGCTGCTCGAAAACACACTCGCACCGCCGTCCTGTGTCTCAGAGGTCATCTGCTCGTCGGTTACATCCTCGCCCTCTTCCGCGCCGAGCGGCAGCAACGATGTATCATCCGGCAGCAAGAACAGCGACTTGGACGGGATTCTCTGCACAATCTCATCTACAACAACGCTGCGCACCAGCTGGCTTCCGCGAACGTAATCCGCCTGAACCAGCAGACCGCTGACCGTCGAGACCCAATAGGTCAGGTTATAGCCGGTTTCAGAGTCAGTCACGGTGACATAAATACACGACTCGCCGTTGACCGTGCGTAAGCCTGCGTCCACGATGGAATCTGTCTCCTCCCCGACCACAGTCTCATAGGTCGGAATCATGCTGGAATCGTCTGCCGAAATCATGCCGGCCGGACCGTTGTAATACGTCTGCGCGCCACGCCGCCACGCGTAATATTCATCATCCTTTGTCGCGCTGTAGCGTTCCGCGATCTCTTCATCATTATAAAACTCGGTCAGGCAAACATCGTCACGCACATATTGCGTGGCCTTAATTTCTTGCCAATCCGCATTCCAATACAGCGTATTGGTGACAGTCGCGGAATACGCGTCCGGTCTGACCAAGCTTGCGATAACGCGCTGAACATTTTCCTCGTTAATGTCCGCATCGGTCAGTCGGTAGCGCTGCTGCTCCGTCACAACGTCCTGCATGACAGGCGTCTTGTCTGGCAGTGTGATCGTCGCCTCCGTATTGGGCACCGCGACGGCGATTGCCACAGCGACGACTGCTGAAAACACAGCAATGCCGACGCAGGCGCGCCGCGGCGAAATGCGCTGCGCCAAACGCGCGCCAAGCTGCCGTATATTCGGACGCTTCCGCTTTGGCTTGTTCGGTTGTTTTTGCATATTCGGCAATGCAGCCGTTTCCTGCTTATCTATCATCCTAAGCTCCTATTTCGGGCGAAATTCGTCCGGCATCAGTGTGGTTTGTCCAAAATAGTACCGAATCATCTGCACAATACGCTTCGACGTCTTCCCGTCTCCGTACGGATTGACCGCATGCGCCATCTTTTCATATACCTTTGGATCGTCGAGCAACGTGGACGCCATCAGGACGATCGTCTCCTCGTCCACGCCGGCCAACCGCACTGTCCCCGCTTCGATTGCCTCCGGGCGTTCTGTCTCCCGGCGCAGCACCAGCACAGGCTTGCCGAGGCTCGGCGCCTCCTCCTGCAGACCGCCGGAATCCGTCATGACCATGTAGCAACGCCCCATCAGATTGTGCATCTCATCGACCGAGAGCGGCTCAATCAAATGAATGCGCGGATGGTCTGAGAGATAGCACGCTGCCGTATCACGGACGTACGGGCTGAGATGAACCGGATAGACGATCTCAATATCCAAATAGCGATCTGCCAGCCGACGAAGTGCGCGCATAATGCTTTCCATCGCCTCGCCGTAATTTTCACGGCGGTGCGCCGTCACCAACACAACACGATGTCCGATATAATCCAGCTGTCGCAGCGTCTCATCACGGAACGTATAATCCGCACAAACGGTGGAATGAATGGCATCGACGACCGTGTTGCCGCATACAATCACACCATCCGTAATGCCCTCTGCCGCAAGATTGCGGCGATTGCGCTCGGTTGGCGCGAAATGCAGAGAGGCGATCTGCCCCGTCATCCTGCGGTTCATTTCCTCCGGAAACGGAGAGTATTTATCAAAGGTACGCAGGCCTGCCTCAACATGCCCGACCGGGATTTTGTGATAAAAGGCCGCAAGCGCACCGGCAAAGGTCGTCGAAGTATCGCCGTGTACCAGCACAATATCCGGCTTCGCCTGTTCCAGCACGCCGTCCAACCCATTCAAAGATTTACTGGTGATTGTAGCCAGCGTCTGACGCGGCTGCATAATATTGAGATCAAAATCCGCCTTGAGATCAAAGATTTCCATGACCTGGTCAAGCATCTCACGGTGCTGCGCCGTCACGCACACGACCGGCTGAATGCCTTCTGTGCGCTCCAGCTCATGCACCAACGGCGCCATTTTGATGGCCTCCGGCCGCGTGCCGAACACTGTCATGACTTGAATCGGTTTCATCTATATCCTCCGCATTACGGCTGCGTATCGTCCGACGTTTTGTCATCATCCGACTGCTTTTGCTTTCGTTTCTTTATTTCCTCCCGCAGTCTGCGCTCCCGCTGCTGTAGCCTATGCTTTTCCGACATCAGCGTAATGATACCGCCGACGATCAGGGTCAGCAGCACAGCCAAAGCGCATACGATTGCGCGCACCTCGCCGGACGTGGTCAGCACAACCGCCAGCAAGCCGAGCACCGTCGAAATCACGTATAAAATCGCGACCGATTGCTTTTGATTAAAGCCCATGTCAATCAGCCGGTGGTGTACATGTCCGCGGTCAGGCGACATCGGGCTGCGGCCGGACAGCACACGACGCAAAATCGCAAACGCCGTGTCAAAAATCGGCAGTCCCAGAATCAGGAACGGCACCGCAAACGAAATGATCGCGTACACCTTAAACATGCCCTGTATGGACAGCGTCGCCAGCATAAAGCCCAAAAAGGTCGAGCCGGTATCCCCCATAAAAATGCTTGCCGGGTTGAGATTATACGGCATAAATCCGATGCAGGCGCCCGCCAGAGCCGCCAAAATGATTGCAATATCCACTTCGCCAATGAGCAGAGAGACCGAAAGCATGGTCATGCAGGCGATGGCAGACGCGCCGACAGCCAGACCGTCCAACCCGTCGATCAGATTGACCGCGTTGGTAATCGCGACAATCCAGATGATCGTAATCGGAATGGAAAAGTACCCGAACTGTAAGAACAGCTTGTTGCTAAAAATATTCGGATTGGTAATCAGCTCAATGCGCAGATTGCCAAAAATAACCGGAACCGCTGCCGCAACCAGTTGGACGCAAAATTTAAAGCGCGCGCTCAGCGCCTTGCGATCGTCAAAAATGCCGAGCACAACGATGATCGAAGCGCCGATCAGAATCGTCAGGTTCTGTATCGTCCACTCCATACAAAACAGGCTGACGAGCAGAAAGCTAAAATAGATCGCCAGCCCGCCCAGCCGCGGAATGGGTTTTTTGTGCATCCGACGGCCGTCCTTCGGCACGTCAATCGCGCCGATGCGATACGCCAACCGCTTGACCGGCGGTGTCAGCACAAATGACAGTACGCCCGCTGCCAGAAAGCCTGCCAGCACTTTCAGCACGACCTGATATGTTTCACTCATAAAGAAATCCTGTTACTTTAAAAATTCTGTAATCGCCTTGCCGATGCGGCAGCATGCGGTGTCGATCTGCTCCAATGTCGGCAGGGAGAAATTCATGCGAAAGCCGTTGCAGATTTCGCTCTCGTCCGCGGCGAAAGCATTGCCCGGCACACATGCGACCTTTTTCGTCGTAATCAGCTGGCACAGCTTAAAGCTGTCATATCCCTCCGGCAGCTCTGCCCAGATAAACAGACCGCCGTTTGGGTGCGTGATCCTGACGCGCTTATCAAAATATTTTTTACACGCGGATTCAATCGCGTCGCGCTTGATTTTATTCATTTTACAGATGTCTGCAATATGCGCGTCAATACTATATTTTTCAAGATATTTGGCAACCAGCATCTGGAAGTACAGGTTGGTATGTACATCGCTGACCTGCTTACACACAACCATGCGGTTAATAATTTCCTTGTTGGCGATGCAGTAGCCGATACGCATGCCGGGAGAAAGCACCTTGGAATACGAGCCTGCGTAGACAACGCGTCCCTCGGTATCCATCGACTTGATAGTCGGTACCGCTTCGCCCTCATAGCGCAACTCAAAATAGGGATTGTCCTCCAAAATCAGCACATCATATTTCTTCGCAAGCGCAAGCAGCTCACGGCGGCGCGCCTCGGACATCGTGCGTCCGGTCGGGTTCTGAAACGTCGGAATCACATAGATGAACTTGACGCGGTCGGTCGTGGACAGCGTCTCCTCCAGCTTATCCATGCGCATGCCCTCTTCGTCCATCGCGACGCTCTTAAGCCTTGCGCCAAAGCTGCGGAACGCATTGAGTGCACCGATAAAGCTCGGATCCTCACAGAGGATGGTGTCACCCTCCGAAATCATCGTTTGCGTAAACAGGCTGATGGTCTGCTGGCCGCCGGTTGTGATGATGATGTCGTCATCATCCGTGCCCGTGTTGTATTTTTCCTTCATACGACAGAAGGTCAGATCGCGCAGCGGCTGATAGCCCTCCGTCGTGCCATACTGTAATGCGACAGCGGTTTCATTTGCAAAAATTTCCGCGCCGATCTCTGCCATCTCATCCTTCGGAAAGGACACCGGATCGGGAGACCCGGCAGACAGCGCAATGACCTCCGGGTCAACCAGCACTTTGAAAATTTCACGAATAGCCGACGGCTTCATCGCCGCAATGCGGTCTGCAATTTTGTATTCCATCATAAAACTCCTAACTCATCGCAAAATAGAGCGATATCAAAAAGATCGCCCACATATGCTTGATTTTATCACATAACCGTTTTTGTTGCAACCGCACTCTCGCGCAATTTACACCCTTTTGCAAAGATTTTATGATTTTTCACAGCTTTTTTTCGATCAGGCAGAAGAGTTCTTACAACTTTTTTCAAATTTCAAGCTCGTTTCCCTCTAAAATATGATATACTATCAGGGAAATCTTATTTTTTTGAGGAGAATTTGCATGATTGATACGATATTTGATTTTCTTGCGACGCACATAAGCGCATATGGCGCCGTCTTTATCGTCTCTATGATTCCGCTCATCGAGTTGCGCGGCTCGGTTATTGTCGGCACCGCCTTCGGCCTTCCTTGGCTGAATGTTTTGCTGCTCAGTCTGGTCGGCAATTTAATTCCCATTCCATTTATTCTGATTTTTGGAAAAAAGCTCATCGCATGGCTCAAAACCGTCCCGATGCTCAGCAGGCTGACGCAATGGTATGAAACGCGGCTGATGAGCAAATCCGATACGATCCAGCGCGTTGCGTTTTACGGCCTGTGGGTATTTGTCGGCATTCCGCTGCCGGGTACAGGAGCGTGGTCCGGCTCGGTCATCGCGGCGCTGCTGGACGTTCCGCCGAAAAAGGCTTTTGCCGCCATCGTATGCGGCGTCGTCACCGCCGGTATTATCATGACGATCGGCTCGCGCGGCGTCGCGGGACTGCTCGGTCTGTTTTTTAAGTGAGCGCTATGTCGATTACTGCAATTGATTTTTATATCCTAATCTGGATACAGGAGCATCTGCGCTGCGCCGCGCTTGACTGGTTCTTCCCCGCCGTTTCCCAACTCGGCAACGGCGGCACGGTCTGGATTGTCATCGCTGTCGTGTTCCTGTTCTTTCGCAAAACGCGTCGGTTCGGCATCTGCATGCTGGTCTGTCTCGCGGTCAACGCGATTTTAGGTGAAAAGATTATCAAGCCTCTTGTATGCCGCGAACGTCCGTGCACGCTCCGACCGATTGCCGACATGCTGATCGCGCGTCCGTCGTCTTACTCGTTTCCCTCCGGTCATTCTGCATCCTCCTTCACCGCGGCAACAGCGTTATTTCTCAACCATCGTCGTTTCGGTATTGCAGCCTATATACTAGCCGCCTGTATCGCCTTTTCCAGGCTATATTGCTATGTACATTTTCCGACCGACGTGCTGTGCGGCATTCTGCTCGGTGTCTGCGTTGCCTATGCTGTCACAACGCTTCTGAAAAAACGGCTGTTTCATACCTTTGTTATTCATTAAAGCACAAAAGGTCCTTTCTGTTGAGGAGAGGCCTTTTTTCATTTAATTCCGCATTTGCACATCAATCCAGCGCATGATGACGTCTGTGACGTATCGCTGCTGCGTTGCAGTCAACGGAACGCCCTCTGGAATGCCGTGCCATTTTCGCAGGCAGCTGCGGCAGCACGTTGCTGTTGCATGCTGTGCGATAAACGTCGGATGCCCGCGCATCGGGGTCTGCTTGCCGTCATGCAGCGGATGCGCCGGCGCAAGTCGTTTTTGCACAAAATCCTCCGTGTGTTTCCGGATGGTATCCATTCCCTTGAGCAGAACGTACTGCCTGTCCGCCTCACTCAATTGAAAACGGCTGCGAAATTTGGAGCGCGACAGCCGGTAAAATAGCTCGTCCATCAAATCAAAATACCGTTGCAATGGTCGATCTTATGCTGAATGATTTCCGCAATATCATCATGAAACTGTTTTTTCTGGCTGCGGAATTTTTCATCCAAATAAGCGACCTCAATGTTGCGAAACCGCTTGGTCCTGCGTATGCCGGACAGCGACAGGCAGCCCTCCTCCGTTTGATATTCGTCGGAGCACGCAGTAATCTTCGGGTTGACCATCACCAGATTGGCAAAGCCCAGCTGTACGGCGATGATGCATTTGTTTACGCCGATCATATTGGCTGCCATGTCGACGCATTGCTCGCAATGTGCCTGCAACGCGTCGGTCAAATCACGGATAACGTGCGCGTCCTCCGGCGTGGCGGGCGCGCATTTCTGCTGTAAGGGGAAATTTTTTTTTGTGATCGGTTTTACCATGTTTTCATTGCCTTTCCATTACGAAATTGGTTCGAGCAGACAAACGGCATGCGCCGCAATCCCTTGCTGTGCGCCGGTGAAGCCCAATCGTTCCTCCGTCGTCGCCTTGACGCTCACACGATCTACGTCGGTTTGCAGGCATTGCGCAATATTCTGCCGCATATGTGCGATATGCGGCGCGAGCTTGGGCGCCTGTGCGATTACGGTCGCATCCAGATTGCCCAGCCGCCAACCATGCGCACGCAGCACAGCATAAACCTGCCGCAGCAAATCCAAGCTGTCCGCGCCGCGGTACGTCTCGTCGGTATCCGGGAACAAATGTCCGATATCACCGAGCGCAGCGGCGCCAAGCAGTGCGTCTATAACCGCATGTATCAGCACATCCGCATCACTGTGTCCCAGTAATCCGAGCCTGTACGGAATATCCACGCCGCCGATAATGCATCTGCGCCCCTCTGCCAAACGGTGCACATCGTATCCATGGCCAATTCTCATCGCCTCGCACGTCCCTTCAAAATGGCCTCGCCAATGAGCAGATCATCTGGCGTGGTAATCTTAATATTTTCATAGCTGCCGTCGGTAATCGTGACCGGCTGGCCAAGCGCTTCCACCGCGCCGCAGTCGTCGGTAAAGTCGACATTGTGATCCAGCGCCTGCGTTAATGCGGCGCGAATCAGATCAATATCAAAGCACTGCGGCGTCTGCACCAAAGCGATGGATGCACGGTCAATATTTTCTACCATTTTGCCGCCCTTGACGCGCCCGATGCTGTCTTTGAGCGGGAGAGCGGGCGCCGCGGCGGAATCACGCATCGCACATGCCACCGTCTGTACGATGATAGCATCTGTGATGAGCGGACGCGCCGCATCGTGAATGGCGACATATCCCACCTGCCGGTCACATTCAAGAATGCCATTGAGCACGGAATGCTCGCGCGTCGCGCCGCCCTCCACAATCTTTTTCATCTTTTGAATGCCCCAATCCGCACACAGCGCCGCATATTTTTTTATATCTTGTCGGCGGCAAACCAGAACAATGCCGTCAATGCTGTCACAATCCTCAAATACCTGCAGCGTGCGGCAAAGCAGCGGCATCCCGCCCAGCTCCATGAGCAGCTTGTTGCCGCCCATGCGCGTAGACGTGCCGGCTGCCGGAATGACCGCATAAACCTCCGTGCCGTGCTGTTCCTGCTTGTCCGTTGTCTTTTTTTTGAGAAAGTCGAGCATTTTTGTTCATCCTTTCCTTTCACGCAGCTGTCGCCACACAGGTGTCAGCCTGCACCGTATTTCTTCATATTCCAATCCCGTTGCGAGCATCAGCTCGGAAAACAAAATGTGCTCCGCGCTTTCCAGCAGGCGTTTTTCACTGCCCGTGAGTGCGCGTTTTTGATTTTTCAGCCAGAGGCAGGCGGTTGCCTGCGCGACAGACTGCAAACGGCCGGACGTAATCCGGCTGCGGTTTTCCCGATACCTCTGATTCCAATTGGATGGCTGCGGCGGCAGCCCGCCGATATCGCCCTCGAAAATGCGCATGGCCTCAGCCCTGCTGCATAACAGCCGTAGTCCGATACGCCCGCTGCATGCAACCGGCACATAAATCATCGCATGCTCCGGCAGCAGATGCAGCGAATAATACAGCTGCCGGCTGCCGGAACAGCTGCGCTGTGCAACCGCTTCAATGATACCTGCGCCGTGCATCGGATGCACGACACGATCTCCAACCGCAAACAAAACTCATCACCTCTACTCCCGTATGTGTAACGGATGCATGGTATGATTGTTTTTCCTTATCATACCATATTTTTTTTATGCGCGCAACACAGGACGCTGTGCCGCAAGCAGGCACAATCCCACCGCCAAAACCGATGCATTTCGCCCAGTTTGCAGCAAAAGCAGCACCCCGCCACAGGTAAACAGCGCCGCCGCTACGTACGATGCCACAACCAGCAGCTGCTCCGCGCGCGCCGGACAGCCCGCCAGCTGCATAAGCGCAAGCAGCGCGCATCCGCCGTCCAGCGGCAGCACCGGCAGGCAGTTGAACATAGACAGCAGCAGGTTCGCGCCCGCAAACGTCAGCCATCCAAATTGACAGGCCGCCCATGCCGCTGCCACGCCTGCTGCGGGTCCTGCAAGCGAGACTGCAACGAGCCTTTCCGAAGGCAAGACGCTCGCCTGACGCAGCACCGCACCGCCCGCCGACAGCGTCAGTGACGCGACTACTCCGCCGCACAGATAGATCGCCGCGATATGTCCCAGCTCATGAAGCATTGCCGCGAGCACAAATATTGGCAAAATCCCCTCATTATCCAACAGAGAAAAAACCGCCCAAAACACATAGAAGGACGGTTTTACAATCAATCTAGCGTTGTTTTGCAAACACTGCCAACGCATCATTTGACCACTCCTGTGCAATCGATGTTCCCAGCGCAGCGGCCGCCTGTTCCATCTCATTTTCCGGCAGGAAGGACAGTGTGCCGTGCGCACGCAGCAGCTGTGCAAACAAAGAAATCGCACAGCATACCGCCGCACTGTACAGCACACCCCGAATTGTCTCCCTCATTCGGTCATCCCTCCTTCTCTGCATTGTATTCGTGTCCGCGCAAAAAAATACCGGCTGCACAGCATTTGCCATACAGCAGGTATGTTGAATGAACACTTTTATTTGTTATCCTGATGAAGCTGCACCAGACGTACCGCGCCGGTTATACCCGCATCATTGCCCAGCGTCGCGCGGAGAATCGGTGTGTCGCGCAGCTGCGGGAATACCTGCTCCCGATAGGTCTGACGAATCGGCTCAAGCAGCAGGTCGCCCGCCGCCGACATGCCGCCACCAAACAAAAATACCTCCGGGTCAAACATACAGCCGATGCAGGCGCAGGCCTTACCCAGCGCCTTCGCTGCGCGGTCAATACATTTTTGCGCCAGCGCATCGCCCCTGGCGCAACAATCACAGATATCCTTTGCCATCAGCGGTTCAATCCCGCGCATCAGCGACGGCTCGTCGCTGCCCGCAAGCAGCCTCTTCGCGTAGTGAATCACCGCAGTCGCAGAGCCAGCCTGCTCCAGACAGCCGACCTTGCCGCAATTACACGGCTCATCCACATCATCCGCAAGCGGCATGTGGCCAATCTCACCGCCCGCGCCGTTAGAGCCGGCCCAAATTCTGCCGTTGAGCACGATGCCTCCGCCGACCGCCGTACCCAGCGTCAGCAGGACGACATTCTGATAGTCGCTGCCCGCGCCCTTCCACTGCTCGCCCAGCACGGCGATATTCGCATCATTTGCCGCATAAACCGGCAGGCCGGTCAGCTCCGACAGCGCGTCCGCAACGTTAAAAACGCCCCAGCCGAGATTCACACAGCCGCGCACTGTGCCGTCGTCCAGCACCGGCCCGGGTACGCCGAGGCCAATGCCCGCGATATCGGACAGATCGACCGCATGACGCGCGCACGCCTGCTGCACTGCCTGCGCAATGTCCGGTAAAATATTCGCACCGCCATCCTGCGTGCGCGTCGGAATCTCCCACTTTTCCTTCCAGCCGTCCGGCTCATGATAAAGACCCATCTTAACCGTCGTGCCGCCAACATCAATGCCAAAATAATACGGTTTCATGTCGTCCTCCCTATTTCTCATATGTTCCAAGTGCAATGGAGCGATATACACGGAAAGCGCTTGGCAGCGCGATTTCCTGCTCCAGCTGCCGCTGTGTTACCCAGGTAAAATATCCATCGTCCTCTGTACACGCGCATAATCCCGTCATATGCCATTCAAGATGCGTAAAGATATGCTTTGCCGCACAAAGCGGCCTTATGTCACTTAACGAGACCCCCAGCTCTTGCGCGGCGTCCTCTCCCTGCTTAAAATTCGGAAACTCCCACATACCGGCCAGAAGCCCGCTGTTCGGACGCTTTCGCAGCGCGACCCGTCCGTTCTTCCACAGCAGGCACACCACGCGGTGCTCCACCGGCCGCGGCTTTTTCGGTATTTTGACAGGCAGCTCCTGCTGTCTGCCCTGCGCAAAAGCCAAACACAGCGCACGCACCGGACAGCGCCTGCACACAGGCGCGCCATTCGGCACACAAACCATCGCGCCAAGCTCCATGAGCGCCTGATTGCAGTCGCCCGGATTATCCTGCGGCATGACCGCCGCAAGCGCACGCTCCGCCTGCTTTTTTGTTTGCACCGCCCTACAGTCCCATTCCCGTGCGAGCAGTCGGGACAGCACGCGCAGCACATTGCCGTCCACCGCCGGACACGGCTGTCCGCATGCAATGGACGCGATTGCTCCCGCCGTATAGGAGCCGATGCCTGGCAGCTGCAGCAGCGCATCATAGGAGCGCGGCATATCGCCGTCAAACTGGGAACAGATCACGCGTGCCGCACGCTGCAAATTGCGCACACGGCTGTAATAGCCCAATCCCTCCCACAGCTTGAGCAATTGTTCCTCCGGCGCCTCTGCGAGCGCCTGTACCGTCGGAAGTGCACGCATGAACCGCTCGTAATATGGGATGACCGCCTGTACACGCGTCTGCTGCAGCATAATCTCAGAAATCCACACGTGATAGGGCGTCTGCTGCCGACGCCATGGAAGATCGCGATGTCCTGTCCGGTACCAAACGCACAACTGTGCAAGCGCATCAGACAGCCGCTGCTGCTCCGTCATTCCTCCTCCGTCGCGACGAGGATGACAACAGAACGCGGCTGAAGCCAGATGATGCCGCTGCGAGAGGTCGGCATATCCGCTATGTTCTCAATGCAGTCATTTTCCGGTCCGTTAAACGTATTGACCGCAATGCGCCAGATCATTTTTTCCGGCAGCTCAGGCAAACGCACCTGATGGCTCTCCCAATGCGCATTGATGGCAATATGCACGATGTCATCCTCCGTATCCTCCGCATTGCGTCCGGCAAAGGTTACGCCGATCACACGCGTGTCGTCCTGATAGTTCGCATCCCACGGCGTTCTGGAGTGCAGACTGGTCTCTGGGAAACGACTGCTCGCCGGAGCCGTATGCCCGCGCAGAATCGGATGCTTTTTGCGAAAATAAATCATATATTGGAAAAAGTCATGCAACGAACGGTTTTTCTCCAGCAGATCCCAATCCAACCATGAAATTTCATTATCCTGACAGTAGGCATTGTTGTTGCCAAACTGTGTGTTTCCAAATTCATCACCGGCGAGGAACATCGGGGTGCCACGTGAGCACATGAGAATTGCAATTGCGTTTTTTTGCAGCCGGCGGCGCAGATTATTGACCTCAGCGTCGTCCGTTTCGCCCTCTACGCCGCAGTTCCAGCTGTTGTTAAACGATTCGCCGTCCGTATTGTCCCATCCGTTCGCCTCGTTGTGCTTTTGGTTATAGGAATACAGGTCGTTGAGCGTAAAGCCGTCATGACAGGTGATGAAATTGACGGAGGCACACTCGCCGCGCTCAGTCGGGCGATACAGATCCTGCGAACCTAAAATACGATACGAGGCCTGAAGCGCCTTGCCGCTGTCCCCCTTGAGAAAACAGCGGATATCGTCGCGGTATTTTCCATTCCATTCCGCCCAGCGATTGCTGCGGGAAGGGAACGATCCGACCTGATACAGTCCGCCCGCATCCCATGCCTCCGCAATCAGCTTGACGCCGCTGAGCACAGGATCAACCGCCAGCGATTCAAGCAGAGGCGGATTATTCATCGGCGTGCCGTCCTCATTCCGCCCGAGAATCGAAGCAAGGTCGAAGCGAAAGCCGTCGATGCGGTATTCAATGACCCAATGGCGCAGGCATTCAACGATCATATTATGTACGATCGGATGATTGCAGTTAAACGTATTGCCGCAGCCGCTGAAGTTATAATATTTCCCTTCCGGCGTCAGCAGATAATAGACCGAATTGTCCACACCCTTAAAGGAGAAGATCGCTCCGTCCTCGTTTCCCTCTGCCGTGTGGTTAAAGACGACGTCGAGTATGATTTCTATCCCGTTTTTGTGCAGCGTACGCACCAGACGACGCAGCTCGTCTCCCTCATGCGTGATCTCATGATCGGCAGAATACGCGGTATTCGGCGCGAAAAAGCACACAGGATTATAGCCCCAGTAATCCAGCAGCAGGTTGCCGTCGTGCACGCGCATATCGCGCATTTCGTCAAATTCAAAGATCGGCATCAGCTCGACGGCGTTAATGCCAAGCTCCTTAAGATACGGAATTTTTTCCATCAGACCGTCAAACGTGCCAGGATACATGACGCCGGAGGACGGGTGCTTGGTGAAGCCGCGCACATGTGTCTCATAAATAACAAGATCCTGCATGGCGATATGCGGCGAGCGCACGCCGAGCCAGTTGAAATTGGAGGAAACGATGCGGGCGCGGTATTCAAAGCCTGTCAGCGGACGCGTCCCCCATTCCGCCTGCCCTGCAACCGCACGGGCATACGGATCAAGCAGTAGATTGTTTTTATCAAACAGCAGCCCCTTTTCCGGATCATACGGTCCGTCCATGCGATAGGCATACTCAAACTCCGCAATATCCAAGCCGAAGACGATCATGGAATAAACGTTGCCGACGCGGTATTCATCCGGAAACGGCAAAACGGCAAACGGCTCGGATTCCCGGCGGTGAAACAGTACCAGCTCCACGCTGGTTGCCCCCAGAGAGGAAATCGTAAAATTAATACCCGTCGGAAGCTCAAAAGCGCCGTTTTGCAGGCAGTAGCCCGGACGGGTCTTAAAGCCGGATATTTCGCGCACAGTGTGATATATGCTGCGCTGATTGCGCACACGCATGACAGACTCCATGTTTTGCAGAATCTGTTCCATGTCATTGTGTCTCAGCGCGACAGAAGATTCCTTTTTCGCTTGTTCTGCGGAATCAGGCATTGTGTTCTGTTCCAGTTCAGCCAAGTTACTCACCCCATATTCATCCCATTATAAATTATAATGTATCGGCAAGCCGATACGTTCGCCCGTCACAGGCGTATCCATGTGATAGCGCCGTTTCATCGTGTATTTATTATTGCCTTTTTTGCATGAATTGTCAATTGTTTTCCTCGCCTGTATATCCATTATATCCACATTTTTCGTCACCCATGATAAATTGCAGAGTAAGCCGCTGCTTTTCTGTCGTTATAACGTCTTGTTTTCTTGACGAAGTTTGTTTATAATGAGGATGTCTCTTAATTTCTGCTCGTGTTTCGAGCGGAGCGCGGCGCTGTTGTCAGCGACATAGGATATACTTTATTATATGTCCCTATCAATTCAGGAGGAAGAGAAATGTATTCAATTCGTCAGCTTGTGACCCCCTCCAGTGTGGAGGAAGCGTATCAGACGCTGGTCGCTGCGCGCAATAACACCGTGCTGGGCGGCTGCATGTGGCTGCGGCTCGGCCGGCGATCCATCGGCAAGGCCATTGACTTGTCCGCACTTGAACTGGATGATATCACGGAGACAGCAAACACCATTGAGATCGGCGCAATGGTCTCGCTCCGGCAACTGGAAACCAGTCCCTTGCTGCAAGCCTATTATGGCCCGCTGTTTCGCGACGCTGTCTCCGGCATTGTTGGCACACAATTTCGCAATACGGCGACGGTCGGCGGCAGCTTGTTTGGCCGGTTTGGATTTTCTGATGTACTGACCGCGATGCTCGCGGTCCCTGCGCAGGTCAAGCTGTATCACAAGGGCACGCTGCCCATTGCAGATTTCGCCGCGTCCCCCTATGAAAAGGATATTCTGGAGCGCGTTATCCTGCCAAAGCGTAAGCTCGCCGCGCGCTATCAGCACATGCGCTTCCAGGCCACTGATTTCCCGATTTTAACCTGCGCGGTAAGCCGCGAGGCGGACGATATATTCCGTGTTTCCGTCGGTGCGCGCCCGCAGCGGGCTGTGCTCGCATACGAAGGCGGCGCGCCCGATCCTGTATCTATCACAGAGCAGCTCTCATTTTCATCTAACATGCGCGCGAGTGCTGAATATCGCCGTGCCATCTGTCCGGTTCTCATTCAACGCGCACTGGAGGAGGTGCTCTCATGCAAATAACCATCAACATCAATGGCAAAAACCATACCCGCCTGACCGAACCGGACACAACACTGTATACCTTTGTACGCGATTGCGGCTGTTATTCTGTCAAATGTGGCTGTGAAACAACCAACTGCGGCCTGTGCACCGTCTGGATGGACGGCACACCGGTGCTGTCCTGCTCTGTGCTGGCGGCGCGCGCGCAGGGCCATACGATCATGACGCTCGAAGGCGTGCAGGCGGAGGCCAAGGTGTTTACCGACCTGCTTACGGCAGAGGGCGCGGAGCAGTGTGGTTTTTGCTCTCCGGGCTTTATCATGAATGTGCTGGCTATGAAGCGCGAGCTGGCTCACCCGACAGATGAGAGCATCCGGCAATATTTGTCCGGCAATCTGTGCCGCTGCACCGGTTATATGGGACAGATGCGCGCCATTCGC
This sequence comes from uncultured Butyricicoccus sp., assembly GCA_964513445.1. Taxonomy (GTDB): domain Bacteria; phylum Bacillota; class Clostridia; order Oscillospirales; family Butyricicoccaceae; genus Butyricicoccus_A. The sequence continues at coordinate 21,314 of CAZEMM010000009.1, forward strand.
AAATACATGGAGGTGCAAGCGTGAAGTACGTCAATACCGCAGTGAAAAAGCTGGACGCGGACGCGTTGGTACAGGGCAAGCCAGTCTATACCGACGACCTTGCCCCCAGAGAATGTCTGAAAATCAAGCTGCTGCGCTGTCCGCATGCGCACGCAAAAATTGTTAATATCAACACGGCAGCCGCGGAAAAGGTGCCGGGCGTGGAGCTCATCCTCACGTGCAAAAACGCGCCGCGCCACCGGTATACCTCTGCCGGCCAAACCTATCCGGAATGGTCGCCGTATGACCGCGTACTGTGTGACGATGTCATGCGCTATGTCGGTGATGTTGCGGCGATTGTCGCGGCGGACACGGAAAAGCACGCGGAACAGGCGTGCCGCCTCATTAAGGTGCAGTACGAGGTGCTCGAACCGATTTTGGATTTTGAGGCGGCAAAGGACAATCCCATCCGTGTACATAATGACGACAGCTTCGCCAAAGCGCCGTTCGGATATGCGCCACAGCGCAATCTCATCTGCTCCGGAGAGGAGACATTTGGCGATTTCGATGCGGAATTTGCCCGCTGCGCATACACCGTTGACCGCACCTATTACACACCGGCACAGCAGCAGTGTATGATGGAGACGTTCCGTTCCTATGCATATATGGAATATTCCGGCCGGCTGACACTGGTTTCCTCCACACAGGTGCCGTTCCATGCGCGCCGTCATGTCGCCACGATGCTGGGTATTCCCTATACAAAGGTCCGCATCATCAAGCCTCGGATTGGCGGCGGATTCGGCGCAAAGCAAACCTCTGTTTCAGAGTTTTATCCGGCTGCTGTCACATGGCTGACCGGCAAGCCGTCTAAGCTGGTGTTTACACGCCAGGAGTCGTTTTCCTGCTCCAACAGCCGTCATCAAATGCGCGTACGTGCGCGTGTCGGCTGTGATGAAGCGGGCAATATTACTGCAATCTGCATTGACTCGCTCTCCAACACTGGCGCATACGGTGAGCATGGCTCTACCGTTGTCGGACTTGTCGGGCACAAAACCATCCCGCTATACAATAAGCTGCGCGGCGGACGCTTTACATGGGACGTGGTGTACACAAACATGGAGCCGGCGGCGGCCTTTCGCGGCTATGGCGCGACGCAGGGCACCTTTGCACTGGAATCCGCCGTCAATGAGCTGGCGCAAAAGAGCGATATTGATCCGGTTGAACTGCGGCTGCGCAACATTGCGGAGGAAGGTGCGGAGGTCTTTATGACACCGGAAATTCACTTTCTTAACTCCTCCGGTCTGCGCGGCTGCCTGACGCGCGGCGCGCAGCTGATCGGCTGGAATGACACCCCGAGGCGACAGGTCATGCCGGATGGCAAAATTCGCAGCAAGGGCATGGCGATCTGTATGCAGGGTTCGGGCATTGCCAATGTCGATACCGCTTCGGTCGAGCTGCGGCTGGAGGACTTTGGCTTTTACACGCTGATGATCGGTGCAACCGATATGGGCACGGGCTGCGACACAGTTTTCGCGCAGATGGTTGCAGACGGTATGCACTGTCCGCTTGATCATGTCATGGTTCACGGCGTTGACACCGACGTATCGCCCTATGATCCGGGCTCCTATGCCTCCGCCTCCACCTATGTCACCGGTATGGCGGTCGTCAAGGCATGCGAGCAAATGCATACGCTGATTCTGCACGAGGCGTCCAAGGCGCTGGACTGTCCGGCTGACCTGTTGGAATTTGATGGTGCGGAAATTGTTTCAGAAAGCGGTACATCCATTTCTCTGGATGATCTTGCGGTCAATCTGGTCGCTGGCCCGCAGACGCATCAGCTTGCCGCCACCGCGTCACACGGATCTTCTATCTCTCCCCCACCGTTTATGGCGGGCTTTGCGGAGATCGAGCTTGACCCGCAAACCGGCAAGACGGATGTGCTGCGCATGGTCGGCGTCGTCGACTGCGGCACACCGATTAACCGTGCGCTCGCGCGGGTACAGACGGAGGGCGGCCTGTCGCAGGGCATCGGCTTCGCGCTGTTTGAGGATGTCCATTATCAGAAAAACGGAAAAATGATCACGGACAGCTTTATGAACTATAAAATTCCGACGCGCATGGATACCGGCGAGATTATCGTGGATTTTTCCGAAAGCTATGAACCGACCGGTCCCTATGGGGCAAAATCCATCGGTGAGGTCGTTATCAACACCCCGGCGCCCGCGATTGCAGACGCAATTTATCAGGCGATTGGCATCCGCATTGCCGATCTTCCGATTACTCCGGAAAAGATTCTGCTACGGAAGGCTTAATCCAAATTCCAAGGGCGCGATTTTTCATTCATCGCGCCCTTGCTTTATAAGCCTGCTAAAGCTTTGATGACCTCGCCGGCAAGAATAAGTCCCACTACCGACGGCACAAACGCCAGGCTGCCCGGCGCATGCTTTGTGCTGCTGCCGAGCCTGCCGACAACCGCTTCATAGTCCAGCTCCTGCCTGAGCGCAGCTGGTTGTTCTGTGGAATATACTACTCTGAGACGATGGATGCCGCGTTTTTTCAGCTCGCGCCGCATGACGCGCGCCAATGGATCGACCGTCGTCTGATAGATATCCTCGACCTCGAACCGTGTTGGATCCAGCTTATTTCCTGCTCCCATGGAGCAGATGATCGGGACGCCCGCCTGCGCCGCACGGCACACCAGCTCCAGCTTGGCAGAGACAGTATCCACCGCATCCACGATGTAATCATATGCGCCCAGATCCACAGTATCCGCCGTTTCCGGCTGATAAAACAGGTCATGTACCCGCACCTGACAGTGCGGATTGACATCCAAAATATGCGCGCGCATGACCTCCGTCTTGCGTTGGCCCACAGTAGAATGCAGTGCGACCATCTGTCGGTTGATATTGGACAGCGACACCACATCGTCGTCAAACAAATCCATCGCACCGATGCCGCTGCGCGCCAACGCATCCGCCGCATGTCCGCCGACGCCGCCGATGCCAAACACCGCCACACGTGCGCATGCCAGTTTTTTCATTGCTTCCGCACCCAAAACCGCCTCTGTGCGCACAAATTCTTCCATTCATATTCCTCCGTCCTATTTGTCTCAATTTATCACGCGTCGTACCGTTCCGTGCGTCATTCGTGGTTGCATCGCCATGCTTTTAATGCTATACTATTCTGGTAGAATTTCGCCCACACAGGCATTCACAAAGGAGAATTTATAATGTCTCATTTTAATGACCATTTGGATGATATTGTTCGCCAGCTGCAAAACGGATATCAGTCCAGCGAATTATTTTTTAACCGTGATGGTCTGGAACGCCCTAACCGTGCCGCCATTATTCAAATCTTGAATGATTTGCGTCAGCTTATCTTTCCCGGCTATTTCGGTGACGAGCATCCGACGCGCGCCTCCGCGCCATATTTTGCGGGACACATGCTCACGCGTATTTATGAAGAACTGTGTCCTCAGTTAAAGCTCGCGCTGGCTTATCATGAAGGCGGCCTGACTGAATCGGTCACACGCCGCGCAGAAGAGGCAGCCTCGGAGCTGCTGTGCGAGCTGCCGCGCATTCAACAGCTGCTGCTTGTTGATGTGGAGGCGGCGCTCAACGGCGATCCCGCAGCGGGCAGTCGGGAACAGGTCATATTCTCCTATCCGGGACTGGACGCAATCTATGTCTATCGCATCGCCCATGAGCTGTATATCCGCGGTATTCCCTATATTCCGCGTATCATGAGCGAATATGTACACGGCTGCACTGGCATTGACATCAACTCCGGCGCGACGATCGGTGAATATTTCTTCATTGACCACGGCACCGGTGTCGTCATAGGTGAAACAACCACAATCGGAAACAATGTAAAAATTTATCAGGGTGTCACGCTTGGCGCGCTTTCCACACGCGCCGGACTCAAGCTCGCCGGCATTAAACGTCATCCGACCATTGAGGACGATGTCACAATCTACTCCAATGTCTCTATTCTCGGCGGAAATACCGTCATCGGGCGCGGCAGCACCATCGGTGGCAGCGCATTTATCACATCGTCCATTCCGCCGTTTTCCCGCGTCAGCGTCAAAAACCCTGAGCTGACCGTGGATGACTTCGGTGAAAAGGCCTATGAAGCCAGCGGCAAACAGCAATAATGTCAAACGGAGAGCCGTATCTGGCTCTCCGTATTTAGATTGCAGAACAACCGGAATCGTTCAGCTTTTTGCTGCGCTCAATCAAATCTGCCAATGTAATGCTATCGACAACAGCGTTTATCGCCTCCGCCAGCTCCCGCCAAACAGTGAGCGTCACGCAATTATCCGCCTTCTCACAGGCATCCGCACCTTCCTCTACGCATGACACTGGCGCGAGAGAGCCTTCTGTCAAACGCAGAATATCGCCCACTGTATAGCTCTCCGGTGTCCGTGCCAACCGATAGCCGCCGGAAGACCCACGCACGCTTCTGACGAAGCCTGCCTTGGTCAATATACTAATAATCTGCTCCAAATATTTCCCGCTGATCCCCTGACGGTCGGCAATCGCTTTCAGCGCAATATTTTCTCCTGTATCATGCAAGGCCAAATCCAGCATCAATCTAAGTGCGTATCTGCCCTTTGTTGAAATCTTCATATCTTATGCCTCCTACGTCCCATTATACCGTAGAAATACATGGGATGCAATGATTTTCCCTGAAGATACTGGAGCATGCACAGCATCGCTCAATGGGAGCGCGAATGAAACGCATTTGGCCGAGTTGTTACAAATGTGAGCATAGAAAGCCAAAAATCCCTAAGGCCAAAATAAACACGAAAACGGTTTGAGGTAAAACGTCTTTTTGCCGAGACTCCTTCCGATTCTAAAATGTCTTTTTAATGAAAAATTAATTGCAAAAAATGATTAAAATAAAGAAAAATCGGCTACCAAATGTTAAAAAAATTAGTCGTGAGTTGCTGCATTTCTTTTGCGGAATTTTGCAACAAAAAAACCGTCTGTATTATGAATATGCGGAAATAATGTAACGGAGCCCTCGCACAGCTGCGCGCAGACCGGAAGCGAAAACATCTCGGGAACAAACGCCGGATGTGTTCGGGCAAACCAAGCGGCGATATCCTCATTTTCCTCGCGCAGAAGCGTACATGTAGAATACACCAATGTCCCGCCGTCGCGCACATACCGGCAGGCATTGTCTAAAATCGCCTTTTGAACTGTGGGCAGCCCGGCAAGCTCCGCCTCGTCCTTATAGCGGATCTCGGGCTTTTTGCGAATAATTCCCATGCCGGAGCACGGCACGTCGCACAGCACAGCATCCATTTTGCCTTCCCATGCGGGGCAGAAATCCGTCGCGCTTTGCAGCTGAATCTCGATATTGTCAAGACCCAGCCGCCGTGCGCCCTTTTTTATGCTGTCCAGCTTATGCGGAAAGATATCACATGAAATGACGCGACCTGTCCCGCGCATGCGCTGCGCGATGAAAAAACTTTTTCCGCCGGGCGCGGCGCAGCAGTCGAGCACGGTATCGCCCGGCTGCGGGTCAAGCGCGTAGACGCTCATCTGGCTCGCGCCGTCCTGGACGGTGACACGCCCCTGTGTAAATGCGGGCAGCCGCTCGATGTCTCCCGTGCCTGACACGGTCAGACAATGCGGGATGGTCGGATGCAGCTGTACCTGTATTCCCTGCCCGCGCAGCTCCGCCACAACCGTTTCAGTGTCCGCGCGCTGTACATTGACGCGCAGCACAGTCGGGGCAGGCTGATTGTCCGCCTCCAGCAGCAGTCTGGTCTGTTTGATACCAAACTGCTGCAAATACCGACTGACCAGCCACCGTGGATGGCTGTAGCGCAGCGCATAAAACTCTTCTTTTGTCGCACAGCTTGGCTGCGGCAGCGCATCGCTGTGCCGTGCCACCGCACGCAGTACGCCGTTGACATATCCGCTCGTGCGCGCATCTGCGCGGCACAGCCGTTTGGCCAGTGCAACGCTCTCGTTGACGGCCGCCGCATTCGGAATGCGGTCAAGCCAGAGCATTTGATACACAGCCAGCCGCATGATATCCAGAATGCGCGCATTGAGCTTTTTCAGCCGCGTTTTGGAATATGCTTCGAGGTAGAAATCACACATGGAGCGGTTTTGAAGCACGCCGTTCGTGAGCGTAGTCGCAAGCGCGGCATCGCGCGCGGATAGCCCTGCCGCATACATACGCAGTGCGGGTGCGCTCCACGCGCCCTTCTCCCGAATGGCAAACAGCGCACGGGCCGCTGCTTCACGCGCAGTATGAATGTTATCTGCCACGATGTCCCCCCTGTCTCCGATTGCTGTTGGAGAGGAAAATGAGAATCAGCCGCAGCAGCTGCACCAGCGAGGTCGCGAGCGCGGCGACGTAGGTCATAGCAGCCGCGGTCAGTGTCTTGCGTGCCATTGGTAGCTCGTCCTCATACAGTAGCCCTTGCTCATCCAGCGCACGAATCGCGCGGCGGGATGCATTGATCTCAACCGGCAGCGTAACCAGCTGAAACAGCGTAGCCAGACCATACAGTGCGACGCCAATCCCCATGAGCGGCACAACACCGATCACAAGGCCAAGCAGCAGCATGGGCCATGCAAGCTGGGAGCCAAAATTGCATGCGGGAATAATGGCATTGCGCAGCCGGATCGGCCCATAGCCTTTTGCATACTGTACCGCATGCCCTGCTTCATGTGCGGCAACGCCGATTGCCGCGACGGACTGCGAATCATAGACCTCCGGGGACAGACTGATGACGTTTGTCCGCGGATTGTAGTTATCTGTCAGATGTCCGGTGATGTGCGCAAACTGTACGTCTGTGACGCCGTTTGCGCGCAGGACTGCCCGCGCGGCCTGTTCGCCGGTGATGCCACGACGGGTGCGGACATTGGAATATTTGCGAAAATCGGAGGACACAGACAGCTGTGCCCATGAGGCAAATGCAACGCATGCGATCATTAAAATCAGCCAGACGGCATACCATTCACCGCCATAGCCGAAGCCGTACCCATAACCGTAAAACATTTGAAACCTCCTCGTTTGGTGACCGATGTGTTCAGCCACCCAGCCGCGTACCGGCCTGCATGGCATGACCGCGCAGGTATTCTGTCGCCGCCATGCGCTTTTTGCCGACCATCTGTACCTCTAAAATTTGCAGCACGCGTCCATCGCCGCAGGCGACAAACAGTCCGGTTTTGGCGTCCGCCTCCACGACAGTGCCGCCCGCTTTACTGGTCGTGCGGTCTGTCATGCGGGACTGGAACAGCTTGAGCCGCGCGCCCTCACGGGTAGTCAGCGCCACCGGCCACGGGTCAAGCCCGCGGATATAATTGTGCACCTGCTGCGCAGGTTTGCTCCAGTCGATCGCCGCCATGCTTTTGTCCAGCGTCGAGACATAGGTCGACGCACTGTCATCCTGCTTGACATGCGGGATGCCGTCCGGCAGCCTGCACAGCGTCTCGGAGAGCAGATCCGCTCCCATCGCCGCTAAGCGGTCAAACAGCTCGCCTGCCGTCTCGTTTTCTCCGATTAACGTTTCACGCATCAGCAGGATATCGCCGGTATCCAATCCGGCATCCATTTGCATCGTCGTGACACCGGCTTTTTCCTCGCCGTCTAATACCATCCACTGGATCGGCGCCGCGCCGCGGTACTTAGGAAGCAGTGAGCCATGCACATTGATGCAGCCGTATTTCGGCAGCTCCAGCACATAGCGCGGCAACAGCTTGCCGTAGGCAACGACCACGATGATCTCCGGGTTTAGCTGCTGAAGCAGCGCCAGCTGGCTCTCATTTCGGAAGCTATCCGGCTGAAAAACCGGAATAGCACGTGTTAAGGCCAACTGCTTTACAGGTGGGGATGTTAGCTTCATTTTGCGTCCCTGCGGCTTGTCTGGCTGAGAAAAAACACCGACAACCTCATGTCCGTCCGCAATCAGCCGTTCCAGCGACGCGACGGCAAAGTCCGGCGTCCCCATGAAGACAATCCTCATGCCTCGTCGCCGTCCTCTTCCTCCTGCTCCGCATTTGGATCGACATAACGTGAAACCTTTTCTGTAAATACATGGCCGTCCAGATGGTCGATCTCATGCAGAAATGCTCGCGCTGTGAGTCCATGCGATTGGGCAGTGAACCACTCGCCGTTGCGATCCTGTGCACGCACAGTCACGACATTCGGACGGGTGACGACACCGAACTTTTCTGGAAAGCTGAGACAGCCCTCCGTGCCTGTCTGCTCTCCCTCCGTCTCGATGACCTCTGGGTTCACCAGTTCAATAATCCTATCGTTGTCCAGCGTGTCCAATACGACGCACATGCGGCGCACCAGACCAATCTGCGGCGCCGCCAGGCCGACACCGTTTGCGGCGAGCATCGTCTGCGCCATGTCATCCAGTATTGCGCCGAGCCGTCTGTCAAATTTTGTGACCGGATGGCACTTTTTATACAGCACCGGATCCGGATCATAAAGAATCTGCCGAATTGCCATAGAGAAAAACCTCCATCTATCTTTTTCAAGGTAGTTTATTGATTTAATTGATTTCCGCATGGTTGCCTATAGCTGCATCGGATTGATATCCGCGTACAGCGAAACAGCACGATATTTTCTCGATGCGGAGAATTCACGAAGAATACCGCCTATGAGCTCGCGGCGGCGTTTTCCATTCGGGCACCGGATGGATAGGTGATATCGAAAGCGATTTTGTACCTTGACGACAGGCGCGGGCGCAGGACCGAGCACAGGATAACGGAAATCCGCAAACTGTCCGGCCATCAGACTTTCCAGCCGCGTTTTGACCGCGACCAATGCCTCCAGTACATCGCGTTCCTTCTGTGCGCTTGCGGTCAATACGACGATCTGTGCCGCCGGCGGGCATTGCAGCGCACGCCGCACCTCGATCTCCGACTGATAAAAACGCAAATAATCCTGTCTTGCAGCATTTAAAAGAACGGGATGCTCAGGATAATATGTCTGTATCACTGCGTGCCCCTGCGCCTGACGGCGTCCCGCGCGGCCAACAACCTGTGTCAGCAGCGAAAATGTCCGTTCACGCGCGCGGTAATCCTGTGCGAACAACGCCTGATCTGCATCGATAATGCCGACCAACGCAACATTGTCAAAATCCAGTCCCTTTGTGACCATCTGCGTGCCCACCAAAATACCGGCCTTTCCATTCTCAAAATCCGCGAGCAGCTTGGCATGCGCATGCTTGGCGCTGGTCGTATCCGCGTCCATGCGCAGCACGCCGATCTCCGGAAACAGCTCATGCAACTCTCGCTCCAACTGCTGGGTGCCGATGCCCTCGGTTTTTAAATGTGTGCTTCCACATACCGGACACACATAGGTCAACGGCTGGGAATGTCCGCAGTAATGGCACATCAATCGATGGTTGACCGAATGATAGGTCAGCGATACGCTGCAGGACGGACACTGCGGCGTCCAGCCACAGGCGGTACAGGTCAGCTGCCTGGCCGCGCCGCGGCGATTTAAAAACAAAATGCATTGATGTCCCTGCGCAAAGCAGTTCTCCATCGCATCGCGCAGCACCGGTCCAATCGCGCTGGTATAGCCCTGCCGCGTCAGTCCGCGCATATCGGCAATCGTGACCCGCGGCAGCTTTGCGCCGGAATACCGCTCGGACAGCGTAAACATCGGATATCGTCCGTTCTGCGCGCCGTAAAATGTCTCCACAGAGGGCGTCGCCGACCCAAATACTACCAGCGCATTTTCCTGCATAGCACGGTATTTTGCGATGTCGCGCGCGTGATACCGCGGATTGTTGTCCGATTTGTATGCGTCATCCTGCTCCTCATCCAAAATGATCAGGCCGAGCGCACGAACCGGAGCAAACACGGCAGAACGCGTACCGACAACCACTCGCGCCGCACCTGAACGGATGCGTTTCCAGCTGTCATAGCGTTCACCGACAGACAGCGCAGAATGCAGCACGGCAACGCCGTCGCCAAACTGCGCCATAAATTTGCGTATCATCTGTGGGGTCAGACCAATCTCCGGCACCAGCATAATCGCGCCTCTGCCCTGCTCCAGCACGCAGGAAATCAGCTTCAAGTAGACCTCCGTCTTACCGCTTCCTGTGACACCATACAGCAGCGCCGCCTCCGGCTTACCCGATTGCAGCAGTTGCCGCATAGGCTGGAAAACCATATTTTGCGCGTCGCTCAGCGTATCATCCTGCCGCTCCGGTATTTGTTCCTGCTCCGGCAAGCGAAATGCTTCTTCATTCCACTCGCGCAGCATACCGTCGCGCAGCATGGCGCGCAGCACACTGTCGCTCACGCCGGTCATGTATTTGAGATCGCTGCGGCTCATCTGTCCCTCGTGGCACAACGTCTGCACAACGTCCAGCCGTACCGCACTTCGAGCGCGTTCCGCGCGGGCGCGCGCCTCATCCTCCGGCATGTCGAGCGCGAGCATACGCACCAGCTTATCGCTCACCCGGCGGTCAAACGCCTGTGTATGCAGCAACACATTGTGCGCACATAGCGTCTCCAGCTGCTGTAAAGGCAGTGGTTCACCAAAGCGCTTGCGCAGTTCCTGTGTCGTGACGCAACGCTTACGTTTGGAAAATGCCTGTAAAACCGGATATTCCGCGCACAAAAGCGCGCGTTTTTCTTCATCTACATCATCGCAAAGCGCATAGCGCTCTACTTTCTGAAACCACAGGCCAACGGGCAACATCGTGCGTGCACAGTCGTAAAACGTGCAGAACAACGTCGAGCACATATGCGCAGCGAGCCGCAGCAAAGGCGCGTCCAGCACCGGCTGTTGATCGAGCAGCTGCAAAATCTCCTTGCGGTCAAATTGCTCGTTTGGGTCGCATCCCATGCGCACAACGATCGCCTCGCTTGTGCGGTTGCCCTGACCGAACGGGACGATGACACGCATGCCCGGGCGGACGATCGCACGCCACTGCTGTGGGATGTCATAGTCATACAGGCGGTCAAACCCATAGCGCGCAGCTGCCACCGCGACGCGGCAAACTGATTCGCTCACGATTTCTTATCCCGATACAGCGCGAGCAAACGATCTAGCAGAATATCCGCCACATCATCCTTGCCCATCAGCTTCAGCGGCTCGATCCCGCCGTCGCGATACAGCAGCGTGACCACGTTGGTATCGCCCGCAAAGCCTGCGCCCTTTGTTTTTAAATTATTCGCAACAATGACATCGCAATTTTTCTTTTTCAATTTTTTTACGGAGTTCTCCAGCAGGTCGCGCGTCTCCATTGAAAATCCGCAGATGACCTGATCGTCCCGGCGTTTTTGCCCGATCTCCTCCAAAATGTCTGGATTGCGCACGAGAGAGATCGACATGTCGTCGTCATGTTTTTTGATTTTGTCCTCCATGCACTCCGCCGGACGGTAATCGCCCACTGCGGCGGCCTTGATCACAATATCCGACTGCGGCAGCGCATGCAGCACCACCTCGCGCATATCACAGGCAGAGGTAACCGGTACCATGCGGACACCGTCGACCGGCGGCAATGCGACCGGACCGCTGATGAGCGTCACGTCGGCACCGCGCATTTTCGCGCCGCGCGCAATCGCATAGCCCATCTTACCGGTCGAATGGTTGGATAAAAACCGTACCGGATCCATCGCCTCGCGCGTCGGACCCGCTGTGACCGTGACGCGCATGCCGGACATGTCCTTCCGCGTCAGCGCATCCAAAATTGCCTGCTCGATCACCGATACATCCGCGAGCCTGCCGCGACCGGTATCGCCGCAGGCCAAATGTCCGGAGGCAGGCTCAACAAACGCACAGCCGCGTGCACGCAGTGCGGCGATATTACTCTGCACCGCTGCATTTTCATACATCGCCGTATTCATCGCAGGCGCGAACAGCACAGGAGCACGTGTCGCCAGCAGCGTCGTGGACAGCATATCATCCGCAATGCCGTTTGCAAACTTGCCCAAAATATTGGCCGTCGCAGGAACAACAGCGAACACATCCGCCGCCTTTGCCAGCGCAATGTGCTCGACCTCCCATGGGAAGTCTCGGTTAAACTGGTCGGTGACCGCACGAGAGCCGGCCAGCACCTCAAACGTCAGCGGCTGTACAAACTGGCAGGCATGCGCCGTCATAATGACACGCACAGTGATGTCATGCTTGCGCAGTCTGCTGACCAGATCGCATGCCTTATACGCCGCAATGCCGCCGGTCACGCCAAGCACGACGGTTTTCCCTGAATAATCCATCTTATTCCTCCGGCAACGGCTCCGGTGTCTCCTGTTCCTCGTCTGAAGCAAGCAACGCATCGTCCTCGGTGTCCTCCGCTATTGCAGCAAAAAAGTTCACCTGCGGATCAGGCTTCGGGCCGGGACGGTATTCAATCTTACCATCGCATATTTCATCCAACGCAACCTTGATCGCCTTCTCCTCCAGCCGAATCTCCTGTGCCTCCTCCATCGCTGACAGGTCACGCGCACGCTGCGCGGACAGATTGACCAGCAGGTAACGGTTGTTTACGTGTTTCATCAAATCCTGCATCGAAGGCTTTAACATAATCGTCCTCTCCTTATATCTTCAAATTATCTTCAAAAGTAATTGGTTAATTGCAGCATACACGGTCCGCACGACAAGCCTCCGCGCGCATAATCGCCAGAACGTCGCTCGCCGCCTGCTCTACCGTGTGATTGACCACAATATAGTCAAACTGCGGCGCAAGCGTCAGCTCATGCTTTGCTGTTTGTAAACGCCGGCGCACTGCCTCGGCATTCTCCGTGCCGCGTCCTGTCAGACGACGTTCCAGCTCTGCAAAGCTTGGCGGTGCGATAAAAATACGCACCGCATCTGGGCGCTTACTGTGCACCTGCACAGCGCCTTGCACCTCGATTTCCAGCAACACATCATGTCCCGCGCACAGATTGTCATCCACCGGCGCGGCAGGTGTTCCATAACAATTGCCGTTAAACTGCGCATGCTCCAAAAAGCCGTTTTGCTGCGCGATCTGTTCAAACTGCTCGCGCGTCACGAAAAAATAGTGCACACCATGCTGTTCATTTTCACGCGGTGCGCGCGTCGTGGCCGAGATGGACAGATAGAAATCCTTCTGCTTGCGCACCTGCGCGAGCACCGTTCCCTTTCCAACGCCGGATGGCCCTGTCAGAATAAAGAGTGTTCCCTGCTTATGCATCGTCCAACACCTCGTTTTCCGTTTCCTTATTGCCCATCCTCCCCGAGATTGTCTCCGGCAAAATCGCGGAAAGTATCACGTGGTCGCTGTCCATAATAATGACAGCGCGCGTGCGTCTGCCATATGTCGCGTCAATCAGCATGCTGCGGTCGCGCGCCTCCTGTACGACACGCTTGATCGGTGCGGATTCCGGCGCAACAATGGCAATGAGACGGTCGGCAGATACCAAATTACCAAACCCGATATTGATGAGTTTCATCCAATTGCCTCCGCTTACTCAATATTTTGAATCTGCTCGCGAATCTTCTCGATTTCCGCCTTAATATCGACGACGATCTGGGCAAGCGCAATGTCATTTGCCTTGGAACCGATGGTGTTTGCTTCACGATTCATTTCCTGCACGAGAAAGTCCAGCTTGCGGCCGATCGGCTTTCCCTCTGCCGCCATCAGCTCCAGCTGATGTATATGACTGCGCAGACGAACTGTCTCCTCATCGACCGCCGTGCGGTCGGCATAAATAGCTGCCTCTGTGAGAATGCGCTGCGGGTCGACATTCGTATCGGCCAGCACCTCATTCATCCGCGCCGTCAGCTTCGCGCGGTATTCTGCAACCGCCTTCGGTGAGCGCGCTTCCACCTCGGATACCAGCTGTAAAATCGTCCGGCTGCGCGACAGGATATCCTCCTTCATGCGCGCGCCTTCTCGTTCGCGCATCGCACAGAAATCGACAGAAGCAGCCGTCAGCACCTCCAGCACGTCGCGTGTCAGCTCGTCTGCGTCCGCCTCCTGCTTTTCGGCAGAAAAGACATCCGGCAGGCGTGACAGGCGCATCACTGTGATATCGTCTGTCAGCAGATACGTATCGCGCATCTCATGAAGCGCATCCAGATAGCCCTCAAGCACCTTGCGGTTGAGTGAAATGCGCACATCACCGGATGACCCTGCATCAATCGAAATAAATACATCCACCTTGCCGCGTGCCATCAGCTTGCCGACCGCGCTCTTCGCGGCCTCCTCTAAAAAGCCATAGATGCGCGGCGCCTTCACGTTAACATCCAGATATCGATGATTGACCGAACGAAGCTCAACCGTAATATCACGCGCATGCAGCGTCTGGCGCGCCCGTCCGTATCCAGTCATACTTCTCACGGAAACTCCCTCCAAAACCAGAATCCAAAAGTCCCTTTTGCTCATCAGAATCTATCAAAAGGGGCTTTGAAATATTGTAACAGCCCGTATCGCTTTTCGTCAAGCGATACGGGCTATTGTCGTATAATTTGCATATAAAATTTTATTTATTCCACATTTCTTTATGCAATTTTGCGCATGAATTCAGATTTTCATCCGCTGAAAAACATAGACGATCAGTTTTGAAAAAACAATGTCATACGCCACGAAAACTACTGCTACAGCAGCCAAGAACAAAAAGAGATTTCCCGCCAGAATATCCGGCACCATTTCAAGAATCTGCGCGGCAAAATGGTACAGCAGTGCGGAAACGCCGACACAGAACAGCAGCTTGAGCAGCCACTCCAGCGGAAGGATATGCAGTCGCTCGATGAGATTCTTTACGATCGTGTATGGCCCGAAAAAGCACAGATAAAGCAGCGCGATCTCCTTTGCGGGAACCATCAGCAGGCCCAGAATGCCGGTCGCGATCACGGTCAGCACGCCATGTCCCAAGCCGCATTGCACCACGACCAGCGACGCAACAACACCTGCGACCGCCGTGAGCGCAAGCCGCACGCCGGGAATCATAGACGCCATCAGCATCAGGATGATTCCAAGCGCGGTCATCATAGCGCTAAACGTCAGCGGTTTAGTCGTCTGCATGCTCCATCACCTCGTCCCTTTCTCAGCATCCGCCACCGCCGCAGCAGTTACACAGACAGTTGATGCACAGCATCTGCGTGCAGCAATCTACCGCGTCATTTTGCTGCATTGGACGATACCCGCCATACGAAGCGTTGTTATTGAGTACAGTTTGCATGCGGCGATATTCAGCGCTATTGGGATTCATTGTACACGCCTGATTGATCTCCTGCTGTGCTTCATCAAACCAGCCCTTCCGATAGCAGACGTTGGCGCGCAGAAAATGCCATTCCGCGTCGCGCTGTGAAATGCGGGAGAGCAACTCCTCCGCAAGGCCGACATTGCCGACATTGATGGCGTTGCGCACCTGATTGTAAACGCCCGCATTTGGTCCGGCGTATCCGGTGCCATAGCCCGCGCCACTGTAACCGCCGCTCTGCTGCGAATATCCACTCTGTCCGCCGCCGTTTTGCCGCTGTTTCATAATGGTGTCATAGGCATCATTGATCTCCTGCATTTTTTCCTTTGCAAGATCAGCCAGCGGATTATTTACATAATTATCCGGGTGGTATTTGCGCGCGAGGTCGCGATAGGCTCGCTTGACCTCGTCATCTGTTGCCGTTGGCGAAACGCCGAGCACTTTATATGGATCCATGCGTGTTCTTTCCTCCATGATTGGTAAATGTGCCGTCGAGCACCTGACGCGTGACCTCAGGCAGGCCCTGACACAAAATATTCTCTATTATTCCTGCGTCGCGATAGGGACGCAACAGGATATATGCGTGATAAGACGCTGCAAGAGATTGCAGCAGCGTGTGGTTCATCTGTTCTTTGACCGGCTCCAGCGAGGGCTGCGCAAGCCCCCAGCGCAGCAACACGGGATTATAGTTTCCGGAGGAAAAATCGTCCGCAACATCCGCACATGCATCGATGAGGTAAATCCATCTGCCCGTGTGGTAAAACATCTCCTGTAAAATCAGGCTGTTTTCTCCCTCCTGTGGCACAGCTGCGCGCAAAATACGCGCGAATGCATCCGCAGGCCGGTCAAGCGACGCCGTTCGCTGCGTCTCCAACTCCTCTAAAAGCGCAAGAAGCTGCACCGTCAGCGCATCAAAATCCGGCAGGGCGCGAGCGGCCTTGCGATAGCCCCGTCGAAGCAGCCGGCGCAGGATGCGCGCGCCAAAGCGCTTAAGTCCACGCTCATCCGAAACGGTATCTGACAGCTGATGATACGACAAAATGACGCTGACTGTCGCCGCATGGCGCATGCCGTCACTCTCCGCCGCACATGTTCTGCGCCGGAACGGATGCATCATACAGCGTCTGGCACAGGTCGCGCTTTCCTCCTCCAACGCGCATAGCACGAGCGCAAAATACGTGCAGTCATAGCTGAGCAAGCAGGTTTGCAGCAATCCATACTGTCTGCGGATAGTATGGCACAGCCCACAGTATACGCTTTGAAATCGCTCCCACTCGCGAACGCGCAGCTCACTGCGCAACGGGCGGATAAAGCCGAACATGCTGCCGTTTCACCTCTCTATATATTACTTTCATTGTACTGTATCCTTTGCGAAAATACAAGGCTGACGTGCGTGTCAGCCTAGATTGTTTACAAATTATTGAAAGATCGTCCCTCCCTGATCAGAGACAGTACAGCGGCAGTCAAGATGTCATGCAACGGCGAATCAAGTAAAAATTCTCGCCGGAGCAGCAGCACAAAAGCAACGTGACAGCTTTCGCTTCCCGATTTCCGCGCCGCATTGGGTCACTTTTTTTCTGAAAAATCATTCTTATCGAATGATGTGATACAACCCGATATTATTCTACATGTATTTCACAAATCTGTCAATGAATCTTTGCGTTATTCGTGCATTTCGCCAGAAAACGAGGTCTCAGAAAAATAGGTTTTTGATGTATTGCATTGGGACGCCGTGAAAAGCGGCCTCCTTCCCGCTGCATCCGGGAAAAAGACCGCATACGTTTATCCCAGTTATTGGTGGTTTGTTAATCTTGAGATGGTATAGACCGGCTTGGTCTTGGCCTGCCGGTCATTTACCTTTTTTGCAAAAAAGATGCCGATGGCAAAGCCGACAACCGCCCAAACGCCCGGATACGAAAGCTGTAACGCCGCTGCGATTCCGTACAGTACAAAAAACAGCACAAACGGCACCACATATAGTGCTGCGGCAAGTCCGAGCACCTGCTTGGTGCTGCCCTCAATGCGCACGACCTCTCCAATCTGCGCACCGATACTGTTATCTGCCGTCACCACGATCGGGGCGGAAATCATCTCGCCGCAACCGCCGCATTTGGAGCAATCGTGTCCGCAGGCCGTCTGACGCTGTACCTCCAGTTCTGCCTGTTGATTGGGCAGTAATTTTTTTACGACTGCAAATTGCTGCATGTGTCTCAGTCTCTCCTTTCTGTAAGAGGACGAAATGTCGATAAAATTTCACTGGCACAGCCGATACCGTCCACCGCCGCGCTCATGATACCGCCTGCGTAGCCCGCGCCTTCGCCGCAGGGCAGCAAGCCGGAAATGCTTCTGCTATGCCGATTTTCCAGTCGTGTGATGCGAACCGGTGAGCTGGTGCGCGTTTCCGGTCCGGTGAGCAGCGCATCCGCGCTGTCAAATCCTTTGATTTTGCGGCCAAATATACGCAGTCCGCTGCGCATTTGCTGGACGACAAAATCGGGTAAAATCCCCTCCAGCGAGCCAAACTGAACGCCGCGCGGATAGGTCGGCTGCACCGCGCCCGCGCGCGATGAAGGCCGTCCTTCCAGAAAATCCGTGACGCGCTGACACGGCGCCTGATAGCATCCGGTGACGGCATAGGCGTGCTGTTCGATCTGCCGCTGAAACGCCACACCGCCGAGCGCATCTGCCGTCGGGAAGTCCGTCGGGTCAACCGATACTACAATCGCAGCATTCGCGTTCCGGCCATCGCGTGCATGGTAGCTCATGCCATTGGTGACAATTGCGTGCGCCTCGCTTTGCGCCGCTACCACCTGTCCGCCCGGACACATGCAGAACGAATAGCATGCACGTCCGTTTTCGCGATGTGACAGCGTATATTCCGCCGGCGGAAGCGCCGGATGACCGGCCAGTCTGCCGAACATCCCGCGGTCAATCGTCTGCTGTAAATGCTCGATACGCGCGCCGACAGAAAATGGCTTCGGCTCCAAATACACGCCCTGACGCAGCAGACAGGAAAACGTATCGCGCGCACTGTGGCCGATCGCCAGAATCAGCCGATCACACGCGATCTCCTGCCCGTCCGCGATCGCAGCGCACAGCACGCCATCCCGCGTCACAATACCGTCCAACGTGCAGCCGAAGCGCACCTCGCCGCCCATACGAATGATGTCTTCACGCATCGCCCGTACGACCAGCTTTAAAACATCTGTTCCGACATGCGGCTTGGCCTGAAATAGAATCTCACGGGGTGCGCCGTGCGCGACAAGGGTCTCCAGCACATATTCACCTAGCGAATCATTGATGCGGGTGGTCAGCTTTCCATCCGAATACGCGCCCGCGCCGCCCTCACCAAATTGAATGTTGCTGTGCGCATCAAATTTGCCGCCGGACGAAAACCGTTTCACCGCCACGTCGCGCCGTTCCATTGGCTCACCGCGCTCAAGCACAAGCGGCCGATAGCCGTTTTGTGCCAGAACATACGCCGCAAACAATCCGCCGGGGCCAAAGCCGACGACAATCGGTCGATGCTGCAATTTACGGGTACCGGTTGGTTTTGGGAGCATCGCTGGACGTTTGAGCCGAATATCCGGCTTTGCAAGCCGCTCGACAGTTGCCTGCTCCTGCTGTACGTCACACAGCGTCAGCATAACAGAAAAAACACGTGTAATCCTGCCGCGCCGCGCGTCAATAGACACGCGATAGATATGCGACTGATCGACATCTCGCTCGCTCACCTGACATTTTGCCCACGCCGCCGCAAAAGCATCCTGTTCGGAGGCCTCCAGAGGCAGTCTGATATTTCCAACTAAAATGCTCATTTGTTTGTAATACGTACCGCCGCGCTATATGTGCCGACAACTGTCGTGCCGTCTGGACTGCTGATCGTCGCGCCGATCATATGCTGTCCAGCGGACAGGTCTGCCGAAGCAATTTCTACAACCGCACTGATATCCTTTTCCGAAATGTCGTCCAGCACCTGCGCAGGGCCGCTCAGAATGACATCCAGCGATTCGGTTTCCAGCGCAGCCGCTTTATCCGCGCTCTTTTTTGTGTCGTTCAGGCTGATATTTGTGATGGTATACGTTTTTTCTGAATTGTCCTCAATGGAAACCGTCGCATTTGCCGTTGTCGGCTCGCCGTCCTTGAGTGTGACACCGGTCGGCAGGCTGATGTCAAATTCATATACGTCGCCATTGGACGCGTTTGTCACGTTGATCGCGCCGAGTTTCAGTGAGTCAATGTCCTTCAGCGTATCCGGATCTCCGATGATTTCCACCGATTCGGGCGAGATCGTTGCAGAGATATCCACTCCGCTGCCCTCCGGTGAGAACGTAACGGCAAGCGGAACCGACTTAACCTGCTTGACCGGAATGGTAACGCCAACGCTCGCCGTTGTACGGGAGATGTTGGTCATCTCGACACTCTCTCCGTCCTTATCCACCAGCTTATAGGAATAGTTGTCCGTAAGCGTCTGGCACAGGTTTTTGGTATCAATCGTGATGCTCGCCGTCGTGACCTTACTGAGTGCACTCTCCGGCCCAGTGATCTCCACCATATCCGATGTCAGCTCCGGCTCCTCAAATATATAGCCCTCCGGTGCATCCGCCGTGAGCTTGACCGAAACCGGAACGGTTTTGGTTTCCACAAGGTCTACAGTAACTGAAATGGTTTCCGGTGAGCGGTTGACGCAGGACATGCCGCTTTCCGGCAGCACGACCTCATAGGTCAAATCATAGGTTCCCGGCGTGGAAATACTATCCTCCAGATCAGCACGCACCTTGATTTGCGATGCGGTCAGCTGCGCCAGGCGGCTGCTCGAGCCGGATACGCGGACATTGACCGTCTGTTCAGAGCCGCTGATGACCGTTAGATTGGAAGCGTTGTATATCGCGTCTGCGCCGACAAGCTGCACCGGAATGTCACGATATTCCAGCGTTCTCGTCGGGTTTTCCACACCCATTATATAACACCATAAGAAGATGGCGGAGACAACGGAAAGCAATTTTGTAAAAACGTCATGCCTGTCGCACCAGTTTTTCATCATTTGCCCTCCTTTTTGCTAAATACACGCTCAACGATCCTGTTCAGCAGAGAGGACTCCTTTGCGGAGGCAGGGTCGTCCTTCGGCAATAGCTCTGAACGGAGCACCTCGTCAAGCTGCTCCGGAATCAGATGTCGCTGCAGCTTGCCATCTATCGCGACGGAGATTGAGCCGGTTTCCTCTGAGACAACGACGCTGACGGAATCGGCCTTTTCACTCATGCCAACGGAGGCGCGATGGCGTGTGCCCAATTCCTTCGCTAAATTCGGATTGGGAGAAAGCGGCAGCACACAGCCCGCCGCGTAAATACGGCTGTTGCGGATAATCATTGCGCCGTCATGCAGAGGCGCACCCTCATAAAAAATGTTGCGAATAAGCTCTTCGTGTACATCTGCATTGATAATCGTGCCAGTGTTAATGATGTCTGTCAAACTTTCCTTGCGCTCAAAAATAATCAGCGCGCCGGTACGCGACCACGACATTTCTGAGCACGCACGCACGATTTCGAGAATCACCTTCTCTTCCATTGGCAACGGTTCATTGCGCATAATAAGCGAGCTGATTTTACTCTTTCCCATGCGCTCTAAAATGCGGCGCAGCTCCGGCTGAAACACAATAGTAAGAACAATGATGCCCCATGTCAAAATCGTTTGGAACAGATAATTCAGCATCACGAGCTGGAATACGCTGGATACCCACATTGCCAGCAATAGAATCAATACGCCACGGATAATGCGCGCGGAGCTCGTCTCTCGGATCAGCTTCATACACTGATACACAAGAAATGAAACGACCGCGATATCAATTACATCTGAAACAGAAATGGAGATTAAATTTTGCCAAATCATTCGGATGGAATCCATACACACACCTAATTTCCTGTTTATTCAAGGCGGCATCGGAGTAGGTCAAACAGATTGACGTTTCCGATACCGCCAAATCAATTTTCATTATTTTTCCTTTACTATATTATCACAACTTACCCAACCTGTGAATACTCTACACCAAATTTTGCTCCGATTCTTTTCCATTGATGCTGGCCAGACGATTGGCAAATCGCTTGATTTGACGCTCTGACTCAAACCATCCGGGAGAAATGCGCACCGTACCGCCCACCAGCGTACCCACCGTCCGATGCGCCAACGGCGCACAGTGCAGTCCCGCACGTACGCACACATTTTGTTCACTCAGACGCTGTGCAACCGTCTCTGCGGGCAGCTGTGTGCTGCAAAAGGACAGCACGCCGGTTTGGCCGGTTATATCCGGCGCAGCAAAGGCGCTTATACCCGGAATATCTCGAAGCAGTTCTGCCGCCTGCGCGCACAGCTGCTGCTCGTGCTGAAGCACTTCCGTTTCCCCAATTTTCCGAATAAATTGCATGCCCTCATACAGCCCTGCGATGCCCGCGACGTTATGCGTACCGCTTTCCATGCGGTCTGGCAGGAACGCGGGCATGCTTCCGGATTCGGAATGGCTACCGGTGCCGCCGAGCAGCAACGGGTCGGGCATGTCATCCGACAACCACAGCAGCATGCCGGTACCGGGCGGCCCATACAGGCTTTTATGCCCCGGCATGCAGATGGCCGCAACGCTTGGCAGCTCGGATGCATGGATGGGTACAATGCCTGCTGACTGCGACGCGTCCAGCACCAACGGGATACTGTGCTCACACAGTAGCACATCCAGCTGTTTTAGCGGCTGAATCACGCCGAATACATTGGATACATGGCACAGCACAAAACAATCCGCGCCGTTTGCAATGGCGTCCTTTGCCGATTCCAGCAAAACCGAATCGTCCCAAAGCGCGCCCTTTAAAATGGTGAGCTCTGCGTGATTTTTTTTGACAATATCCAACACCGGCCGCAGCACGGCGTTGTGCTCAAATGGAGAGATCGCAAAATGCCGACAGTATTTTGCCATGGAGTATAACGCCAAATTGAGCGCGTGCGTGGCGTTGCTCGTAAAGATTACGCGTCTGGGATCAGGCAGATCAAACATCTCGCTTGCCAGCACGCGGGTGTCATACAGGATTTCTGCGCCAAGCATTGCGGGGCGGTGAGCGCTTCGCCCCGTCCCCGCCGCGTTGCCCATCGCCCAGTGCATCGCCGTCCATACAGACGGCGGCTTTCGCAACGTCGTAGCCGCATTATCAAGATAGATCATTTTCGCCCTCCCATTTCCATACGTCAGGCGCGATCTCACGGAAACACGTCTCAATGCGTTCGCTGTCTATTGCCGCAATTTCAATTGCCCAAGCGCATGACTTCACTGTCTCCGACTGCGGAGGCTTGCGCAAAGCGCTGGAAATGCCACAGGCGGACAGCCTTTTGGAAAGAATCATAGCCTCACTTTGAGATCGGCACAGAATAAAACGTGTCGCTTTCATCCTCCGCACCTCCGAAAATTCTTCCTCCCTTTCATTATAGTTCGTCGATGCATTTTTCGTGCGTGTCCCTTGCAAAGCGAAATCGGCAATTATACCCTGTACAATCTGCCAAATTTCAAAGGCAACACCTTACAATTCGGGCTGCGGCACGTTCTGGAAAAATCGCTCTCTGCCGAATTATGCGGTGTTGCCATAATTAAAAGATAAGGGTCAATCACTTTTTCTATGTGGTAGATAAAGAAGCCCAGTAGTTTTCAAA
>CAZEMM010000010.1:0-43041 GCA_964513445.1 uncultured Butyricicoccus sp.
ATATTTTACCTTGTTTGTCAACCATTATTTCGAGAAAAGTTGCAAAATAACTGGGCCCCGCATTTCTGCGAGACCCAGACTTTCTTAACTTAGTGACATTGCTATGGGAGGCTGCCCCTGCACACCCATCGGTGATCCGCTGTTTTTTGTTATGCGTCGGTGTCCGGCGGTGCCTGCTCTGCTGCCTCCGCAAGCTCCTGCTGGGCCGGAATGTTTTTCTCATTCGGCAGGGAGGACAGAATAAATGTCACGGCGCCCGGTATGATTTCCGCACGGGAATAGGCAAAGCTGCCGCCCGCCTCGCCGTCCAGCGTCCAGGGCAGCGGTTCGTCCGCCTGTACTTCGATGGCTTTTGCGCGGCGGAAATAGATATACGGCGAGCTTTCTACCTTTTGGAACACCAGACCAGTGATGATTTGGTTGAACTCCAGCACATTGACCGGCATGCGCACGAGCAGCACCTCAAACAGCCCGTCATCCAGCTGTACGCCGGTGTGTCCGATGTCCATAATACCGCCGATGGAGGTGGAATTGGAGATCTGTCCGTAGATGAAATCGTCCTCCACGACGTCCCCGTCGCAATTGATTTTCAGGTGATAGTTTTGAATAGAGGCCAGCGATTTGACACCCTCCAAAATATATGCCGCATGTCCCAGCGCGTTTTTTAACGGCTGCGGCGTTTCATATGACACCTCGGTGAACAGGCCAAACGCCGCCACATAGGTAAAATATCGCCCGTTAAATCGTCCGATGTCACAGCGGAAGGCGTCGCCGCTGCAAAACTGCTGCGCGGACTGCGCCATATCGCTGCTGATTCCCAGCGTATTGGCAAAATCATTGGTGGTGCCCGCCGGGATATAGCCCAGGCGCGGACGCTGCTTCGGCTGGCACAGCATCATGCCGGTGACCGCCTCATTCAGTGTACCGTCGCCGCCGACACACACCAGTGCGTCGTACTGCGACCCATATTCCGCGACATAGCGGCAAGCATCCCCTTTTGCCTGCGTCGGAAATACCGTCACATGATAGTTATGCTTAAAAAAATAATCGATGAGCATGAATAAATGATCGCGCGCACGGTTTTTACCCGCTGTGGGGTTGATGACCAGCATCAGGCTTTGCTTGCGCTCCGTCAACATGTCAATCGCCTCCCTCAAACTTATTATGCTATAATGTATACTATAATGCTTTTTTGGCTGCTTTGCAATGCATGTTTTGCCTCAAGTTTACATCGGGCGATGCCTTAATATTTCATGTCTTGCAATTTCGCCCGCAATCGGGTATACTATACATGCTGCGCGCGGATAATGCGTGCGAAATGAATAGGTCTCAGTAGCTCAGCTGGATAGAGCACGCGCCTCCTAAGCGCGGGGTCGGGGGTTCAAATCCCTTCTGGGACGCCAGAAAGCACCGCTGCAAGCCCTTTTTTTGGGGTTTGCAGCGGTGCTTTTTTTCCTCCCGGCGGCCGGCTTTCTGTTGCCGGGGGGGTATTTTACGCGCTCGGCAGATAAATCCAGTCGTGCATCAAACACACGCGCGGCTCGTCCCGGAGAACTGTACCCCTCTTGTCAATCTTTTTGGTTAGAATGGTTAGAATAAATCGCAGGCGAGGGAACACAGCCCCGATGCAGCGTTTTCATATCCTGCGGGGCGTAGACTTTCTGGCTGTTCACGGCCAGGAATCCGGCGCAGGGAAGAGCTTTTTGCGAAGAAATTCGTTGACGCGGGGGGGGCAGTATGTTATATTTAAAATGATTAAATGCATCGTGCCGTGTGCATAAATCGCTTTTTTTCACTTCATACATAGGAGGCTAGAAACGGTGCTTGACGAATTAAATCGGCTTGGAGTCGATACGGGGGACGGACTGTTCCGTTTTATGAACAATGAGACACTTTATAAGCGCATGCTGACCGCCTTTGCGGAAATGGTAAGAGAGACGAAGATTACGACGGCGTTTGATGACGACGCCTGCGAGAAGGAGATCGCGACATTCCACGCGCTCAAGGGCGCGGCGGGGAACCTGTCCATTACACCTCTTTATCAGGCGTACACGGAGATTGTGCGGCTTCTGAGGGCGGGAAACGCCGAAGAGGCAAAGGCTGTGATAACGAAAACCCTGCCGGTGCAGGAAAAAATAATCGAATGCATTGAAACGCATTCATAAGAGGCTTTGGAGGACTTTGCGATGGATTTCAACAACAAATGTATTTTGATTGTTGACGACGTTAAAATCAACCGCGTGATGCTGACGGAAATATTTAAAGATGAGTTTGAGGTTTTAGAGGCGTCAAACGGCAGCGAAGCGCTTGATATCATAAACGGCGGCGCCAATGTGGGCGCCGTGCTTTTGGATCTGATTATGCCCGAAACCGATGGGTTTGCTGTGCTTGAAAACATGAACGAAACGGGTCTGATTGAGCGGATTCCGGTTCTTATCGTGACGGGCGCGGAGGACAGAGAGATGCTGATAAAGGCATACAATCTGGGGGCGATCAACATCATCACAAAGCCCTATGTCTCCTATTTCTTAAAAAGACAGCTCAAGAATGTCCTTGAACTTTACAGCCAGAAAAATGAGCTTGAGGTTATTGTGTCGGAGCAGGTCGCCAAATTCAATAAAATGAGCTACTCTATTGTAGAGGCGCTGGCGAACATCATAGAGTTCCGCGACTGCGAAACGGGAACGCACGTTAAAAGCGTGTGTGATATGACGAAAATGCTTATGATGAAGCTGGAAGAGATGTACCCCGAATACAGGCTGCCCATGGAGGAAATTGACAAGATTTCCATCGCTGCCGCCCTCCACGATGTGGGCAAAATCTCCATACCCGACACGATTTTAAACAAGCCGGGAAAGCTCACCCTGGAGGAATATCAGATCATGAAGCTGCACACGGTAAACGGCTGTGAGCTGCTTGAAAAGGTTCAGGATATGATAGAGCCTGAGCTGTACCGGTATTGCTATGATATTTGCAGGCATCATCACGAACGGTGGGACGGAAAGGGTTATCCCGACGGAATCGTGGGAAACGAAACCGAGATCTGGTCGCAGGTTGTGGCGTTGGCCGACGTATACGACGCGCTCACGTCAGACAGAGTTTATAAAAAAGCCTTTTCACATGAGGTTGCGGTTGAAATGATTTTTAACGGCGAATGCGGACAGTTTAATCCCGATATTTTAAATGCATTTAAGGCGGTGCAGCATGAAGAGTGAGCCGGAATATACCATTGAAATAGAAGAGCAGAGAAAAAGCGACCGGATTTTTTTTATAAAGAGCGGCGTTATCATTGCTGTAATGACGATCATACTGCTTGTAGGCTACAGCTTTTTTATGGGAAAGCAGATAGATGATACCATAAGCAACATAAGCAGAATCCATATGAGCGAGATCAATCTGCAGCTTCAGCAGAAGTTCCGCTCCATTTTGGAGCTGAGGCTCTCGCAGGTTGATGAAATTATGGACGAAAATCCTGCCAGCTCATATAATGACAGAGCCGCGGCCTCCGCCTCGATCGAGGATATGGGTACGAGGAGAGGCTTTAGCTTTGTGGGCTTTTTGGATGAGGATTATGCGCTTCGCCCCATTTATGGAGGGAATTTTACCATAGAGGGTGATAACGACATAGCCGCTTCGATTGAATATGACGGAAATGTTCTGGAATATGTCACAGATGAGAACGGCGTAAAATATATCATGTTCGGGCGCGGTACAACAGAGTATGTGCTGGAAGACGGAAGACACAGCGCAGCCTTTGTTGCGGGCATAGAAATGAGCCGCATGAACGACGTGCTTTTTCTCAATGCAGAAGAGGGAAACATATATACGCACGTGATTAACCACAATGGCGATTTCATCATAAGCAACGGCTTTATCGAGGGTGACAATTATTTTGACGGCATTATTCAAGAGGAAAATATCGACGGAAAGGAAGCCGAAAAATGCGTCTCCGAGATGAAGAGCGCCATTGAAACCGACACGCAGTACAATTTCAGCTATATGCTCAACGGCGAACGATTTTATGTGTGCTGTTCCTCCTTTGCGGATAACAGCGAGTGGTATTATGTGACCGTCATGAGCAGCGATATTTTCGATGACTATTTTGACACGTTAAATAGGGTGAGATTTGTCGCGCTTGTCGTTGTTTTGCTGATTCTTATTTCCGCTATTTTGGCGATTATTTTGATTTATTACAGACGAAATCAGAAGCGGATCCACGAGCTTGCCGATGCAAGAGCAGTTGCTGTGAAGGCGAGCAACGCCAAAACGGAGTTCCTGTCCAGCATGAGCCATGATATGAGAACGCCGATGAATGCTGTGATCGGACTGACGAATATCGCCATACAGCATATAGATGAGAAGGAACGGGTTCAATATTGCCTTGAGCAGGTGTCGGTTTCGGCGAAGCATCTTCTTTCGCTGGTCAATGATGTTTTGGATATTTCCAAAATAGAAAGCGGGAAAATGCAGCTTTCTGTCCGGGCGGCTTCCCTGAAGTCCGTCGTTGATGACCTTGTGGCGCTTTCTCAGTCCATGCTCAAGGAGAAAAAACAGAAATTTGACGTCTTTATCCACCAGATCATAGCGGAAGATGTCTATTGCGATGATACAAGACTGTATCAGATCCTGATGAATATTGTTTCAAACGCCTTTAAATATACCCCCGAGGGTGGAACGATTCATATAGATATCAATCAGGAGGCCTCGGATAAGGGCGAGGATTATGTAAGGACATGCTTCAGGGTAATGGACAACGGCATCGGCATGTCGCCGGAGTTTGTGGAAAAAATATTCAATAAGTTTGAACGGGAGCAAAACGACCTCGTTCGCGGTTCGATCGGAACGGGCCTCGGAATGGCGATTTCCAAGAAGCTTGCCGACCTTATGGAGGGCGAGCTTACGGTGGAGAGCACCTTGAACGAGGGCAGCGTTTTCCAGCTTTCGGTAGATTTTAAGATAGCGGAAAAATTTGAGATAGACGAAGCGCTGCCCGATTGGAATGTGCTTGTGGTGGACGATGACGTGCTGCTGTGCAGGACGGCTGCTTTGAATCTGAAAGAGCTGGGCGTAAAGGCGGAATGGGTCACGGAGAGCGCAGAGGCCGTTGCGCTGATAGAAAAACGCCGGGAGGAAGGCAAGGAGTTTGACTTTGTCCTTCTTGACTGGAACATGCCGGATATGGACGGCGTTGAGACGATCCGGAAAATACGAGCCACGGGAAACGTGAACCTGCCGGTATTTCTCATTTCGTCATACGATCTGGGCGACGTTGAAGACAAGATTGATTTGACGGAGTTTGAAGGCTTTATCGCCAAGCCTCTGTTTAAGTCCAGGCTCTACCAGGTTTTGGGGAAGTACGCGGGACACGTGAATGCGCAAAGCGCCGTTTCAGAGGATCCCATTAAGCGCTTTGCCAACAAGAGAGTTCTTGTGGCTGAGGACGTGGAAATCAATTGGGAGATTGTAAAGGAGG
Source organism: uncultured Butyricicoccus sp. (assembly GCA_964513445.1). Classification (GTDB taxonomy): domain Bacteria; phylum Bacillota; class Clostridia; order Oscillospirales; family Butyricicoccaceae; genus Butyricicoccus_A. The sequence continues at coordinate 5,474 of CAZEMM010000010.1, forward strand.
CGCTTGTCTCCGCGGGCCTGCAGGCGGAAAAGGCGGAAAACGGCAGGGATTGTATCGAGAAGCTGTGCAGCTCGCCGGTGGGATATTACGACCTGATCCTGATGGATATCAGGATGCCCGTTATGAACGGCATTGACGCAACAAAGGAAATCAGAAAGCTGGACAGACCGGACAGGAATCTGCCGATTATTGCAATGACAGCCAACGCCTTTTCCGAGGATGTGCAGGAATGCCTTGACTGCGGTATGGACGGGCATATTGCCAAGCCCATCGACATGAAAATCTTTTTTACCATTTTACATCGATTTCTTGACGATTAAACCGTGTTCGTAGAATGCTGCTGAACCAGTTGCCGTTCAGACAGAATTCCATCCAAAAAAAGAACCTGCCATGCGCAGAGATGAATTGCATCTTGCCATGGCAGGTTTTGTTTGTTCGAGTGGAAGATTTTAGCGCATCACCGTACCGTCGGCCAGGGTGATCGTATAGCCGTTGAAATTGATTGTCCCGTTGTTGGTCAGCGAGGTGACGGTGCAGTCCCCGGTAAGCGACCAGGTGCTGCCGGATTCAATTGTCACAACGGCGTTCTCCGAGACAGCGGCGCCGTTTTGCGCGTTATCCACGATGTTGAGCGTTCCGGAAAAGCTGCTGTTCCCCGAAAGGGTCATATCCAGGGTGGAGATCGAATCCACGACGATATCCCCTTCGAGCATCTGCCCGTCGGCTGTGAACGCGACCTGTGCGCCGTTCGCGCCGGCCGTACCCCAGCCATGGCTGGCGCTGTTCCCGCAGATGTTCATGAGATAGCCGGACGATTCCCTGCTTGTGATGTCCACGCCGGAGAGGGCAATCGTGCAGGCCGTGTTGGTTACATAGAACACATCGCCGTTATTGGAGAGCAGGGAGCCGCCCGTCATGGAAAACGAGGAGGTTCCCTCGTCGGCGTCGCCGGACATGGATTGGTAGATCATGACATTGTGGACGTTTTCATCCGAGCTGGTTCCCTTGTCGTCGCTCATATTGCCGGATACGTCGCAGTTTTCCAGCGTGATCGCGTTTTCGCCCTCAATGACAAGTGCTTCGGAATTGTTCGCGGTCAGCGCCGCATTTTTTACCGTGATGTCCGCCGTGGAATAGACGGCGGGGGAGTTATAGCCGTTTGAGGTATAGGTGCCGCCGTCCACATTGACGGTGCCGCCGCCCCGATCCGAGCGGATGGCCGCCGCGGAAGAGCCGGACGTTTCCACCGTCAGATTGCTGGCGTTGGTCGTTCCGCCGCCGGTAGTCTGGATGCCGCCGGAATTGTCCGCGGTTGTGGTAATCGTGGAGTCCGAAATATCCACGACGGTCCCGTCGCCATAGCTGAAAACGCCGTTGCCGTTTTGTGCGGAGGAGGTAACCGTCGCGTTTGTGATGGTGACGTTGGAGCTGTTGGTCGCCAGCAATGCCGCGTTCATTCCGTAAAAATCGCCGTCCTCTGTGTTGGAGCTGGAGCCGGCCGATTTGTCTACGGTAATCCCGTCCAGCGTAACCGCTGCGGCGTCGATGCGGAGCGCGTTCTCATCGTCTCCCGTGGACGAATAGCTTGTGTTTGCATATTCCCCGTCCGCGTCAATGGTGTTGGCGGACGTGCCCTGCGTCACATCTCCGGAGCCGCCGAATCCGCCGCCTTCGCCGCCTTCGCCGCTGCCGCCGGCAGAGAGCACCGTCACCGTGGAAACGGCGTTTTTGCTGTCCACCTCGATGCGCAAAACAGCGCCCACCGCGATATCGTCCGCGGAGCCCTCTGAAGGCTCTTCGCTGTCGGAAGCCGCTGCAAGCAGAATGGATGCGCCGCTGATGTCTACAATCGCCGTCTCGCCGTTTGCGGTGAAGCCATCGGTCGGTTCCGCTTCGCCGCCGGGCATCTGCATCATCTCGCCGCCCTGCTGTCCGTCCGGCATGTCCGGCGGCGTCTCTCCGCCGCTGTCAGCGCCCGCGCCGCCGCCGGCCTCCCCGTTGTCAGCGCCTTCGCCGCCGGCCTCTCCGTCCGGCATGTCCGGCGGTGTCTCGCCGTCTTCCGCGTTCCCGTCCCCCTCCGGCTTGTCCGGCGGGGTGTCCGCGGATTCCTGTCCCTCGGCAGCGCCGGCATCCGGCGCTTCGGCTTCCGCCGGCATCTGCGCGGCTGCATCTCCGTCCGCAGCGTCAGCGGTATCGGAAAATTCGCCGAGCTGGACGGCGACCAATGTATCGTCAACCGCAACGATCTTTCCCGTCAGGGTTTGGCCAGAATAGTCTGTTCCCGACTGCGAGCTGCCGGAGCAGGCGGATAAAGAACCGCAGAGCAGCGCTGCAATACATAAAGATGAAATAAATCGTTTCACAATGAAAAAACCCTCCTGTATGAAATAGTTCGAACGATAGCATACGCTCTGTAATTTAATTGAAGTTAAAATAACCGGATAGCGTCCGGGCTTCGGAAAAGCATCCGAAGAAAAAGACGAAGCACAAATCAGCCGGAAAGGACGACGGAAATCAACAGAGAGGAGGCGTCCGGCATGCTTGCCTGAATCGTCCCCTTATGCGCGGTTACAATCGCCTTGGCGATGGATAGACCGATGCCAAATCCGCCGGTCTCCGAATTGCGGGACTTGTCCGCCCGATAAAACCGGTCGAATAGCTGTGTCAGCTGCTCCGGCGGGATCGGCGCGGAGGTGTTTTGCACCTCCAGACGGAGCGTATTGCCCTTGCGGTAAAGGAAGAGCTGAATCCGACCATCCTCTCCGGAATACTTGATCGCATTATCCAGCAGAATCGATGTCAGCTGGCGGAACGCCTTGGCGTCGCCATAGAAGGAGAGCATGGGCTGGATTTTCAGCTCCAGCGTTTTCCCCTGCGCCGTTGCCAGCGCCTGGAAGGACTGCGCGGTTTCAGCCACGACATCGGAAAGCGGGAAATCCACCATTTGCAGATGATGCTCCGCCTCTTCCATGCGGGAGAGGTATACCAACGCATTGGTCATGACAGTCAGACGTTTTGTCTGCTTTTGGATATCCTGGAGCCATTCGTTTTCCTCCCCAAGCTCGATCCCCAGAACGTCAACGTCCGCATCGATAATGGTGAGCGGCGTTTTCAGCTCATGTCCCGCGTCGGTGATAAACAGCTTCTGTTTTTCATAATTTTCCGCAAAGGGCTTTATAATACGCTTGGACAGTATAATAATCAGGACGAAAACGACCGCAAAGCCCGCCAGATTGATCCAGAAATTCGTTCGCATAAACGAATAGAAATCGTCCAGCTTGCGGCCGCAGTCCAAAAAGATGATCAGGCTGCCCGCCGTATCGCTGCGGACAGCGTAGCGGTAATCGTCGACAAACCCGACGGAATCGGCTTCCCAAACCTTTTTCGCATAGGAAATCGCCGTTTCCGCATCCACCGCCGCAATTTTTCCGGTATCCGTGTAGACGACATTACCGTTCGTGTCCAGACGGACGGTAAAATAACGGGTTTCATACGGAAGCTCCTTGGAAAAGGGCTGCTCCCCCCGCATGGCGTCAAATTTATCGGCGCCCGGAAACGCACCCCGATTCTCAGCCAGAATGTCAATCACCGTATCGGAATACGAAACGACGGCGCGGTAATTGATCAGGTCGACGATTACCATGATGACGGCGAGAAGGACAAACAGCAGGGCCATGGACAGCGCCACAAATTTAATACGCAGCTTTTGGATCATGACAGCTTCTCCAGCGAAAAGCCCACGTTTCTGGTTGATTTAATTTGAATATCCGCATGGAGCGCCGTCAGCTTCTTTCGCAGATAGGAAATATACACCCAGACTACGTTGACCTCTACCTCCGCGTCAAACCCCCAGATTTTCTCAAGGAACCGCTCCGTTGAGATGAGATGATGCGGATTGGAGATTAGAATCTCCATCATCTGAAATTCCTTATTTGCCAGCCGGAAATTTCCGGTTGGTGAAGACAATTCAAAAGTCGCCCGATCCAGCGTAATATTTCCGAACTGAAGCTGGGAATCTGGCTGCACAGCTTGAACCCGGGTCATTGCCCGAATCCTGGCCAGCAGTTCCTTTGTATGGAACGGCTTTGTCAGATAATCGTTGGCTCCGCTGTCAAGCCCCAGCACCTTGTCGTCAATTTCGGACTTTGCCGTCAGCATCAGGATCGGGATCAGGCTGCCCTTTTCACGTATTTTTTTCAGGACGGTGATCCCGTCCAGCTTCGGCATCATGATATCCAGAATCGCGCCGTCATAATTCCCGCTCTCCAGATAATCCAGCGCGTCCGCCCCGTTATAGACCGCGTCGACCGAATAATTGTTTTTCTCCAACAGAAATTTGACCGCCTTCGATAATGATTTTTCGTCCTCCGCAAGCAGCAACCGCATCGGTTATCATCTCTCCTTTCCCGGTATAATAGTTTATTATAATGGATGAACATTAATTGGGATTAAAACATCCGTCGCAGCCCTCCGATTTCTGCCAGTATTATACTACAATCGAACCATGCGATCAACAAACGCATTTTAACTTGAATTAAACTTCGCCCTCTAAAATATGCTTCACAGAAAACAAAGGAGACTTGGTTTATGAATTATCAAGCGGTCTTTAAGCGATATGAGATCAAATATTTTCTCACCCGCCGGCAGCAGGAAGTGCTTCTGTCCGTGATGGAGCCATATATGAAATTGGATGAATATGGCCATACCGTCATCCGCAACATCTATTTTGACACCGATTCCTACCGGCTGATCCGGCATTCCCTAGAAAAGCCCGTGTATAAGGAAAAGCTGCGGATCCGCAGCTACCAGAAGGCAGAGCAGGACAGCACGGTTTTTGTCGAGCTGAAGAAAAAGTTCGATTATGTTGTATATAAGAGACGGGTCGCATTGACGGAGCATGAGGCGCTTGACTGGCTGTGCGGCGGCGATTTTCGTCCGGCGGATTCGCAGATTGTAGAAGAGATCGAATACTTCCGGACGTTCTACCGCACCCTGCATCCCGCCTGCTTTCTGAGCTATGAACGGGACGCCTTCTGCTCTCTCAGCGGCGATGATTTTCGGGTTACCTTTGACAGCAACATCATCAGCAGGGAAAAGGAGATGTCCCTGGAGACGGATGTTTGGGGCACACAGCTGCTTGAGCCGGGACAGGTGCTGATGGAAGTAAAGACAGCGGGCGGAATTCCGCTGTGGATGACGGATTTTCTGACAAGGAATCACATCTATAAGACCTCGTTTTCAAAATATGGAGAGGCCTACTGCCGGGAAATTGCAGAAAAAATATTTGGAGGTCAATTGTATGCTTGAAACGGTTTTCAAAGGCGTTTTTGATACGGATATGACCAGCGTTATCACTGTCAGCGATTTTATACTTTGTGTCGCATGCTCGCTGGTAATTGGCCTCATTCTGGCCTTTGCCTATATGTACCGCACCAGATACACCAAAAGCTTTGTTGCCACACTGGCTTTGCTGCCCGCTGTGGTCTGTGTGGTCATTATGATGGTCAACGGCAACGTGGGAACCGGTGTGGCGGTGGCGGGCGCGTTCAGCCTGGTACGCTTTCGCTCCGCGCCGGGTACGGCAAAGGAAATCGGCATTCTGTTTCTGGCCATGGGCGCGGGTATGATCGCCGGCATGGGCTATTTGGGCTACGCGTTTCTTTTTGCCATTATTCTTTCTGCCGTTTCCATGCTGTATAGCCGGCTGGATTTCGGAGCGAGAAAAAACAGCGCGATCTATAAGACGCTGCACATCACCATCCCGGAGGATCTGGATTATACGAATGTGTTTGAGGAGCTGCTCGCACAGTACGCCTCCTCCTGGGAGCTGACGAATGTAAAAACCACCAACATGGGAAGCCTGTTCAAGCTCACCTACGACATCACGCTCAAAAATCCGGGCGCGGAAAAGAAACTGATTGATAAGCTGCGCTGCCGGAACGGAAATCTGGAAATCAGCGTTTCCAAGCAGGAAACCATGACGATGGGATTATAGGAAGCGAGGGAGCATATATGAAGATTCGAAAAAGGCGCGGGCTTTTGCTTTGCCTTGCCCTGATTCTGCTGCTGAGCGCATGTAAGAACAGTACGGCGGAAAGCGGCAGCGCTTCCGCCTCGACAGAAACAGAGTCGGTCGTGGAAACGGTAGAAGCGTCCGAGATGTTTACCGACCGCGACTACGAGGTGGGCTATGACGAGACTGCGGCTGCATATATTACGCTGAATGGCACTTCTGCGCAGTGCGATTCAGACGCTGTGCAGATCGACGGATCCACCGTCACAATTACGGATGAGGGAACCTATATCCTTTCCGGCTCTCTCGCGGACGGCATGATTATCGTGGATGCGGACAATACGGATAAGCTGCAGCTGGTTTTGGATGGCGTATCGGTAAGCAGCAGCGCCTCCGCCGCCCTTTATGTCCGTCAGGCTGACAAGGTCTTTATCACCACAACAGCGGACTCTGAAAACGCGCTGACAAACGGCGGGGAATTTACCGCCATTGATGATAACAATATCGACGCTGCCGTCTTCTCCAAGGATGATCTGACCTTCAATGGACAGGGCAGCCTGACGATTGCATCCCCGGCCGGTCACGGCGTTGTTTCCAAGGACGATCTGGTATTCACCAGCGGAACCTATACGGTTTCCTCCGCAAGCCAGGGTCTGAACGGAAAGGAAAGCGTCCGGATCGCCGGCGGCGCCTATACCATTACCGCCGGAAAGGACGGCATCCATTCAGAGGATGCGGACGACGCCTCGCTGGGGTTCGTCTATATCCTGAACGGCTCGTATACGATCACGGCGGAAGGGGATGGAATCAGCGCCTCCAATGCCCTCTGGATTGAGGATGGCAGCTTTGCCATAACAGCCGGCGGCGGCAGCGCAAACGGCGCTAAATCCAGCTCGGATCAGTATGGCCAGTTTATGGGCGGACGCGGCGGCATGATGCAGCAGGCGGAACCCACCCAGGAGACCGCCGACGAAAGCACCGCGGAAGGCACCGATGAGAGCGCCAGCATGAAAGGCGTCAAGGCAAGCGGAAATCTGACGATAAACGGCGGCACCTTCACCATCGACTCCGCGGACGACAGCGTGCATTCCAATGCATCCATCGCCGTCAACGCGGGAACGTTTGAGCTTGCGACCGGTGATGACGGCTTCCATGCGGATGAGACGTTAGCAGTTCAGGATGGCTGTGCAATCACGATTACGGAAAGCTATGAAGGGCTGGAGGGCCTTACAGTAGAGATTTCCGGAGGAGAAATCTCCATCACTGCCACGGATGACGGAATCAATGCCGCCGGCGGCGCCGACTCCAGCGGCATGGGCGGCAGGGATACGATGTTCGGCGGCGGAGGGTTCTCCTCCTCCGGCGGCAGCATGACCATTTCCGGCGGCAGCATTGATATCTCCGCCTCCGGCGACGCGTTGGATTCCAATGGCACGCTCTCCATGACCGGCGGCGCTGTCACGACCTCCGGCCCCAATATGGGGGACACCTCCATATTGGACTATGGCTCCACGGGAACCATCAGCGGCGGCACATTCATCGGCACCGGCGCTGCCAGCATGGCGCAGAATTTCGACGCTGATTCCACACAGGGCGTCATCCTGGCGTCGGTAGGGAATCAGACGGCTGGCACCACAGTCACGCTGAAGGATTCGAGCGGAAATGTCCTTCTGACCAAGGAAACGGATCAGGACTTCTCCTGTGTGCTTGTCAGCTGCTCCGATATTGTACAGGGAAGCACGTATACGCTCGTTGTCGGTTCTTCCGAGACGTCCATTACCATGGACAGCCTGATCTATTCCGATGCCGGCGGCATGGGCGGCATGGGCGGAAAGCAGACCGGAGATATGGGCGGCGGCATGCAGAACGGCGACATGCCAGACGGCGACGCGCAGAACGGCGGCATGCAAGGCGGTATGCGAGGCGGCATGCAGGACGGCATGAAGGACGGCAGCGTGCAGCCGCAGGAATAAATTTGCAAGGGGCTGCCGGACGTCAGCCCCTTTCCCTTCCGACATAGGAGGTAAGCAATGGCACAACGAATTGCCCTAATTCCGGCATATGAACCGGACAGCCGCTTTTCGGAACTGGCGGAAGAAGTATCCCTTGCGGGATTTCAGCTCATTATTGTAGATGACGGAAGCGGTCCCGATTATGCGGAATTGTTTCAGAACGCCGGGCAGTACGCGGTTGTTTTGACACATGGCGAGAATAAGGGAAAGGGCTGCTCGCTGAAGACCGGCCTGACCTATATTCAAGCGCATTTTTCAAATGAATCCATCGTTGTCACGATGGATTCCGACGGTCAGCACACGGTCAGAGATGCGCGCAAGCTGTGCCGCTGCGCAGAAGAACATCCGGATGCGCTGATCCTTGGCAGCAGGGCATTAAAGGAAAATGTACCGCTGCGCAGTCAGCTTGGAAATTCGGTGACGCGTTTTGTTTACCGGCTGGCCACAGGGCTTTCCGTTCATGATACGCAGACCGGACTGCGCGCCTTTGGCTGCGAGATGATCCCGTTTCTCCTCTCCGTCCCCGGGCAGCGGTATGAATACGAGATGAATGTCCTGCTGGCATGTGCGAGGGAGAAAATTCCCGTTGCCGAGCTGGAGATTGAAACCATCTACATGGATAACAACGCAGGCTCTCATTTTGACACGCTCAAAGATTCCTGCCGCATATACAAAGAGATCCTGAAATTCTCGGCATCCTCCCTGATCAGCTTTTTGATCGATTACAGCCTGTATGCGCTCCTGTCGGCTTCGACGGGGAACCTGACCGCCTCCAACATCGGCGCGAGGGTTGTCAGCGCCACCGTCAATTATACGGTGAATCGAAAGCTGGTATTCCAAAGCAGAGCGGGCGTCGCGCGGTCCGCCGCCCAATATATCCTGCTGGTTGCCGTCATTTTGGCAGGGAACACCCTTGTGTTGAACGCCCTGGTCAATGGACTGGGGATCAACCGGTATATCGCCAAGCTGGCAACGGAGCTTCTGTTTTTTGTTTTCAGCTGGCTGATGCAGCGCCTTGTCATTTTTCGCAGAAAAACGGAGGTGGATGAATGAGGAAGCATCGATGGGTGGTCTGTTACGCGATTCTTCTGATTGCGTTTACCGCGTACATGGCGCTGGACACCTTTGTGCTTACCAGGGTTTATTCCGTTGTGGACGGCGCGCAGGGCAGCGGCATTTCTTCGGAAGTGGGCGGCTCGGAGCAGAGCGCTTCTCGAACGGAGCCATCCGGACAGGTGGACGTAACCGAAACCTCCTATGACGATGGAACTATCCGCATCACCCTGACGGAATACCGGGAGTATGATACCTCCATCTATGTGGCGGACATTACCCTGTCCTCGCCGGAATACCTGCGGACCGCGTTTGCGCAGGACACCTACGGGAAGAACGTCACGGATAAGACGTCGGTGATCGCCTCCGACAACGACGCCATTTTGGCCGTCAACGGGGATTATTACGGCGCACAGGAGGACGGCTATGTCTTGCGCAACGGCGTCCTTTACCGGAGTGAGCCGGCCCGCGGGCAGGAGGATCTGGTCATATATGAAGACGGAAGCGTTGCAGTCGTCAGCGAAGACGACGTTTCAGCGGAGACACTTCTGGAAAACGGCGCCGTACAGATTTTATCCTTTGGTCCGGCTCTGGTACAGGATGGTGCGGTTTCCATTGCAAAGGACGAAGAGGTTGGAAAGGCCAAAGCCAGCAACCCCCGCACCGCGGTTGCCGTTGTGGACGACCTGCATTACCTGTTTATCGTGTCAGACGGACGGACGGACGAGAGCGAGGGACTGCGCCTGTATGAACTTGCCGAATTTGCGCAGGGGCTTGGCGCGCAGACGGTCTATAATCTGGACGGCGGCGGATCGTCCACCATGGTTTTCAATGGGGAGGTCGTCAATCAGCCGACCTCCAGCGGACGGAGCATCAAGGAAAGGAGCGTGAGCGACATTGTCTATATTGGTTACTGAGAAGGAGCCGAAGGCTTTCAAGCGATGGGAGTTCACCTATCTTCTGATTTCCCTGCTCTGCCTGCTGTTTGGCGCGGTGTACGAGCGATTCAGCCATGAGGTTTACTCCGGCTTTATGCTGTATGCCTTTACCGTCCCGCTGATTGGCGGCACGCTCCTTTGCTTCCTGTTGGATCAATTCAGCAGAAAATGGATGCCGGGTCAGCTTGTGCGAGAGCTTTACAACGCCGGAATAGCCACGCTGACGGTCGGCTGTATTTTTCAGGGAATACTTGAAATCTACGGAACCACAAACAAGCTGATGATGGTGTATTGGATCGTTGGCGGCTGCTTTGTTGCCGCGGCGGCTTTGGGGTATGGGCTTTCGATTCTTTTGACAAAGCGGTGAGCATAAAAACGCCCTCTGCGCGGGATTCAAATCCCAGCAGAGGGCGTTTCTTTTAATTTACACTTGCTCCAAACGGGAATAAAGCCAATTTGGCAATTTTGAAGAATTGCTTGCCGAATGGAATTCCTACAATGGTGATGCACCAAATACAACCGAAAATCAGATTTTCCACCGCCATCGGCAGTCCGAAGAGAACAATCCAGATGATATTTGCAAGCATCGAGGGGAGGCCCCCTCCGTAGGTTATTTCTTTGCCAAACGGCGCGAAGGAAAGAGACGCGAATTTAAAGCATTGCTTCCCGTAGGGAATGCCGATTATGGTTATGCACCATAAGAGACCCGATACGAGCCAGGACAATCCGCTTAAGGCGCCTCCAAATATAAACCATAGCACGTTCCCCAACAAGCGCATGGCTCAATCACCCCTGTCCTTCTTTTCTTCTTTTCTTCTGGCATGAAATTGCAGAACAATCAGTACGAAGATAAGAAGAATCAGTCCCCATTCAACGTAGTGCATCCATCGAGGAGCGGACATGCTTTCCATCACAAACCGCCACACAAGTTCAACAATAATCGTAAGGATTGACAGGATATCCAGTGTCTTTCGATCCATTTTGCGAATCTCCTTATTCCTTGTTGACGTAAGCACCGGCTATATACAAGGAAGGAATAATAAATCCTATGCAGGTATATAGAACGTGAACGGCTGTAACTCCCCCGTCGATTATCGACCAGATGCCGGCGATGACGGTCAGGATAAGGTTCAGTACGCCCCATACGAGGCATTTCCCTGCCGCAGCTCTATCGCTTGCATGTTTAACACCCAGAATGCCCGCAATCAGCGCGATAATCGCCGATATGGTGTACATTGCGGCGATCGCCGTAACCGAAAAGCCGCCGGACACATAGCCGTTAATAGCCAGTCCCAGGCCCAGTACCAAGGTCAAAAGACCATATACGACAATTCCCATAATACCCTCAATAATGAATATGACACCGCATACTTTTAAGAGCTTTCTTCCTTTTGCTTCCATTTTCAAGGCCTCCTTTTGATTGATATTGATTGATCATATGTATTGCAACCATTGTTGTGTTGCAAACATTATGTCACAATGATGACCCTTGGCTGTTGGTGAGTGGTTACTCACCAAACGGATAAAAAAATTTATTCTGCCAAAACTGTTGATAAGGACAGGGAAAAATGCTTTGGGTGAGTAATCGTTTACTCACTTGATACCCAAAAAAAGGAACGAACGGCATACGCGTCACGGCATGTTGAGTATTCCGCATATTCCTCCAAAGATCAGCGCCCAGATATCGTCTGTATTTTTGCTGCTTTTTGGTATATCACCGACAATGGTGCGCTTTGCAAACACAAGCGTTGTATCAAGGATATAGGTCCAGATCAAATGGCTGTCTACCTTTTTGAATATCCCATACTTGCTGTCAAACAAATCGACAATTTTCGCAAATTCGCTGAAATACGAATGCAGGGTTTCTTCGCCATTTTTGAGAACTGTGTCAATATATTTTGAGTTCCTGTATGAGAAATAAAAAATTGTGCGATAATCCTCCTCTACAAGCAGATGAAAGTACGAGTACCACAGCTGTTTGATAAAGTCAACCTCAGTTATTTGCGCAGGCATCGACCTGCTGATGAGCTGTTTCATCAGAGCCGCCGATTTTCTGTGCACCACCTCGAAGCAGCTGTAAAGCAGCTTATCCTTTGAGGCAAAATACTTATAAATCAACGACTCCGATATTCCCATATAGGAGGCGACCTTTTTTGTTGTGAACGAGGGCAAACCGTATTCGCATACGATTTTCATCGATGCATCTAAAATTTCTGCTTTTCTGTCTGAGCGCTCCAACGCATCCTCACTTTCCTGTTCGCCGGAACCCTGCGTTTTTGCGGTTCAGCTAGGCCCTCTCTTCGGTATCTGCATGTGCAGCATGGAGTCAAACATATCTTTTGATAAATCATATCACGAAATGCAAAAATTGTCAATCTTTGCGCCGCGCCAATTAAGAAATTCTATGAGCGGACGTAAAGGAAATATATGCAAAAACATGCGCACGGAAATGACCGTTTGTGAATTATATCCAAAAAATTTGCGCGAATTTTGTGAAGTAATATGATTGAAATTGAATGAATTTGGCGGTATACTAAGAACAACAAACAGAAAGCCGTTGAAGCAAAGTCGGCGGCGGTCAGGAGGAAGAGAAATGATTTACACCGTAACCTTCAATCCCTCCCTCGATTACATCGTGGATGTACCGGATTTCGAGCTGCATAAGACCAACCGCACCACCTCGGAGCGCATGGTCGCAGGCGGAAAGGGAATCAATGTCTCCATTGTCCTGCAAAATCTCGGTGTTGAGAGCTGCGCGCTCGGTTTCATCGCCGGCTTTACCGGAGAGGAAATTCGCAGGAAGGTAGAGGAGCTGGGCATCAGGGCGCAGTTCATCCAAATGGAGGAGGGAAATTCCCGCATCAATATGAAGCTGCGCACGAGTGACGGCACGGAGATTAACGGCATGGGACCGGATATCAAACCGGCGCAGGTGCAGCAGCTGCTGCGGCGTCTGGATCGCCTGCGGCGCGGCGATACGCTGGTTCTGGCGGGCAGCATCCCGTCGTCCATGCCGCCCACCATGTACAGCGATATTATGAAGCGGCTGGACGGAACGGGCGTCACGGTTGTCGTTGACGCGACGCAGGAGCTGCTGCTCGGATGCCTGCCGTACCATCCGTTCCTCATCAAGCCGAACAATCATGAGCTGGGCGAGCTGTTCGGCGTGACCATTACGACGCGGGAGGAGGTCGAGCCGTACGCGAGAAAATTACAGCAGATGGGCGCGCGCAATGTGCTTGTTTCGATGGCAGGAGAGGGCGCGGCACTCGTGGCGGAGGATGGCTCGGTCTATGACAGCCCCGCACCGAAGGGAACGCTGGTCAACGGGGTCGGCGCAGGCGATTCCATGGTAGCCGGCTTTGTCGCGGGCTATGCGCAGTCGCAGGATTACCAGCATGCGTTCCGGATGGGCGTATCCGCCGGCAGCGCGAGCGCGTTTTCGGAAAACCTTGCAACAAAGGAGGAGATCGAAGCGGTATATCGTACGTTGGTGTAGGGAAAAAAGAGGATGTTCTGTTAAGGAGGAAACAGCATGAGAATAACGGATCTGCTGGATGCGCGCAGTATTGCGCTCGATGCTTCGCCAAAGGATAAAAATGAAGCCATCGACCAAATTGTCGCGCTGATGTGTAAAAGTGATAAGATCAACGATCCGGAGGCCTACCGCAAGGAGGTTTACCGCCGTGAGAGCGAGGGCACGACGGGTGTCGGCGAGGGCGTTGCGATTCCGCATGGCAAGGGCGCGTTTGTCGACCGGCCGGGCCTTGCGGCGATGGTCGTCAGGGACGGCGTGGATTTTGAGGCGATGGATGGCGAGCCGGTGTATTTGCTATTCCTGATTGCCGCGCCGAATACCAAGGATAATGTGCATTTGGATGTGTTGAGCAAGCTGTCCGTCATGCTGATGGACGAGGACTTTTCTCAAAAGCTGCGGCATGCGAAGGATCCGGAGGAGTTTTTGCGCATCATCGATGAGGCGGATGCGGAAGCGGCTGATTTAAACGATAAAAAGGTTGAAATGGCAGCGAATGAGAAGCGGTTTCGCCTTTTGGCGGTCACCGCGTGCCCGACCGGTATTGCGCATACGTATATGGCGGCGGAGGCGATTGAAAAGGCGGCAGCGCAGAGGAACTGCTTTATCAAGGTTGAAACACGCGGCTCCGGCGGCGCAAAAAATGTGCTGACGGATGAGGAGATCGAAGCGGCGGATTGCATCCTCATCGCGGCGGACACACAGGTGCCGAAGGATCGGTTCCATGGAAAGAAGCTGATTGACGTGCAGGTTTCCGACGGCATCAGCAAGGCGGACGAGCTGGTCGAGCAGGCAATGCACGGCGACGTGCCGGTGTACACCGCGGCGGACGGACAGGTCAAAAAGGAAACCAAGGGAAGCGGCGGCGTTGGCCATCAGATTTATATGCAGCTGATGAACGGTGTCTCGCATATGCTGCCGTTTGTTGTCGGCGGCGGCATCCTCATCGCGCTGGCTTTCCTGATTGATGGACTGAGTGTGGATATGAATGCGATTGCCGAGGCAGATCGCGCGAACTTTGGTACGATTACACCGGTCGCGGCATTGCTCAAGGGCATTGGCAACACGGCGTTCGGACTGATGCTGCCGGTTCTCGCCGGCTTCATCGCCATGGCGATCGGCGACCGTCCGGCGCTGGCGCTCGGCTTTGTCGGCGGCATGCTCGCGGCAAACGGCACGTCCGGTTTCCTTGGCGCACTGGTTGCGGGCTTCCTTGCGGGCTATGTGATTCTCGGCCTGCGTAAGGTCTGCGACAAGCTGCCGCAGGCATTGGAAAAGATCGCGCCGGTTCTGATTTATCCGGTTGTGGGTATCCTGGTGATGGGTCTGGCGATGAATTTTGTCGTTGAACCGATTATGGGCGCGATCAATACGGCTCTTAACAACGGCCTTGCAGGCATGGGCGGCAGCAGTAAGATTGTTCTCGGGCTGATTCTCGGCGGCATGATGTCGATCGATATGGGCGGCCCGTTCAATAAGGCGGCATATGTGTTCGGCACGGCGTCCATCGCGGCCGGAAACTATGACATCATGGCGGCCGTCATGGTCGGCGGTATGGTTCCCCCGTGCGCCATTGCGCTGGCATGCCTGCTGTTTAAAAATAAATTCACAAAGGAAGAGCGCGAGTCCGGCCCGACCAATTTCGTCATGGGTCTGGCGTTTATCACAGAGGGCGCGATCCCGTTTGCGGCATCCGATCCGCTGCATGTCCTGCCGTCGTGCATCTGCGGCTCTGCGGTAGCGGGTGCGTTGTCCATGCTGTTTGGCTGCACGCTGATGGCGCCGCATGGCGGTATCTTCGTATTCCCCGTCGTTGGAAACGCGGTTATGTATTTGGTTTCGCTGGTCATCGGCACGGTCGTCGCGGCGTTGCTGCTCGGCCTGCTTAAGAAAAAGGTTGACGAATAAACCCGCATGGCCGTTTGCTTCCCTCGCGTGAGGGAGGCAAAGACCTTCAAAGAATCCTACCCATATTCTTCTATTGTTTTGAAGCCGGAGGCCCTGTGCCTCCGGCTTCAGCCTGTCGACAACGGTCGACAGGCTGTCACCCAAATGCAGGCATTTGGGTGAGATTATGCAGACCGGTGCGCGCACACTTCCGGGCTGAGAGGTGTCATTTTTGACGCACATGCCGCCAAAAATGACGGATGGTAATCCGCTGTACGCTGACGGCTCATGACGAAATTCTGCATAATATGCAATAAGATTTCATTTTTACAGATTTGCACTTACATTGAACGGGCCGATTGTGGTAAAATAAACATATACAGGAAATATATACGGCAAAGGCATCATAAGACAACACCGCAAGATTCGGCGGAGCGCCACACACGGAAGCATGTAGGAGGCAGAGAATGTATCAATCAGGAGATTTCGTAGTATACAGCAGCACCGGCGTATGCTGTGTAGAGGGCGTCGGTATTCCTGACGGCATTTCAGACGACGGCACGCAGTACTATAAGCTGCGGCCGGTATTTGATTCCGAGGTCATTTACACGCCGGTGGATACCAAGGCATTTATGCGCCCGATTATGTCCAAGGAACAGGCGGAGCGGCTGATTGACCGTATTCCGGAGATTCCGGAGGATGTATGCAGCGGACAGGATATGAAAATGCTCAGCGAGAGCTATCGCGCCTGCCTGTCCACGCATGAAAACGATGATTTGGTGCGGCTGATTAAAAGCGTATATCAAAAGAACCAGCGCACGGTGCGTGCCGGACGGCATCTGGGACAGACCGACCAGAATTATATGAAGCGGGCGGAAAAGCTGCTGTATGGTGAGCTTGCGGTCGCGCTGGGAATGCAGTTTGATGAGGTGCAGCCCTATATCTGCAAGCGGCTGGAGGAAATGGCATAACAAATAAAACAGACTGGGCGAGATATCGGGCAGATGTCTCGCTTTTTTCGTCGATTTGCATGTATACAGATGTTTTTCCGTTATGCTATGCTAATAATAGCATAAAAACTGGAGGAGACTGCGATGGTATTGCAAGACATCGAACGGATTGTGCGGACGTGCGGACAGATGATGCTGCAGGCGAACCGCGCGCATGTGGGGGCGCAGGTCAAGGGCGGCCTGCACAATAACCTGGTCACGCGGTATGACAGGGAGATTCAGCAGCAGCTGCGCCAAGGACTGCTTGCTCTCGTGCCGGAGGCGCATTTTGTCGGTGAGGAGGAGGACATGCATGAGTCCGTTGCGCGCGGACCTGCGTTTATCGTCGATCCGATCGACGGCACGACGAATTTTATAAAGGATTACAAAAACAGTGTGATTTCCGTTGCCATGACGACCGACGGTGTGCAGCAGCTGGGCGTCGTCTATCATCCGTATCTGGACGAGCTGTTCTGCGCGCAGCGCGGCAAGGGCGCTCTCTGCAATGGACGGCGCATTCATGTGACTGACCTGCCGCTTGAGGACGGCCTGACGATGTTCGGCGTATCGCCGTACCGTCCGGATCTGACCGACCAGTCGTTTGCGCTGCTGCGTAAGTGCTATGATCGGTCGCTGGATATCCGCCGCAGCGGTTCGGCGGCATGGGATCTGTGCTGTGTTGCGGCAGGGCGCGCGGCGCTGTATTTTGAGCTGGACGTGCAGCCGTGGGATCATGCGGCAGGCTCGCTGCTGGTACAGGAGGCGGGCGGCATCGTGCACACGGTTGACGGCGGCGCGGTCAGTCTGACCGGCCGGTGCTCCATCGTGGCATCGGGCAGCGCCGTGGATACGTCGTTTCTGCATATATAACCATAATCGGGCGTCCGCCATCGGCTGACGCCCTTTTTTTGCGCGAAAAAATGCCAAATCATGCATGAACCGCGCCCTGTTTCGGCATACTGGAAGCAGAGGAGGAACGCATCATGAAGGATCAGGTTTTTGGCGTATTACAGCGCATCGGGCGGTCGTTTATGCTGCCGATTGCGCTTTTGCCGGTTGCCGGCTTGTTTTTGGGCATTGGCAGCTCGTTTACCAATGAAACCATGCTCGAAACATATGGGCTGACCCGCGTGCTCGGCCCGGGTACCGCGGCATATTCCATATTGCATGTGCTCAATGCGGCGGGCTCCATCGTATTTGACAACCTCGCGTTGATCTTTGCCGTCGGCGTCGCCATCGGCATGGCGAAAAAGGAAAAGGAAGTCGCTGCGCTCGCGGGTGCGATCGCGTTTTTTGTCATGCACGCGTCCGTCAGCGCGATGCTGGACAATTTCGGCGCACCGGATATGGACGGCGCGGTCGCGACGGTGTGCGGCATCAATTCGCTGCAAATGGGCGTATTTGGCGGCATTTTGGTTGGCCTTGGTGTAGCCGCGCTGCACAACCGCTATTATAAGATTCAGCTGCCGCAGGTGCTGTCCTTTTTCGGCGGCACGCGCTTTGTCCCGATTATTTCCGCCATTGTGTATCTGCTCGTCGGCATCGGCATGTATTTCGTCTGGCCGGTCATCCAGAGCGGCATCTATGCGCTGGGCGGGCTGGTGCTGCGCTCCGGCTACGCGGGCACCTGGCTGTACGGCATTATCGAGCGTGCGCTCATTCCGTTTGGCCTGCACCATGTGTTTTATCTCCCGTTTTGGCAGACCGCGCTCGGCGGCACGCTGGAGGTCGGCGGACGCATCGTGGAGGGCGCGCAGAACATCTTTTTCGCGCAGCTCGCCGACCCGACGGTGACGCATTACGCGGCTTCTGCCTGCCGGTTTATGACGGGCAAATTCCCGTTTATGATTTTCGGTCTGCCGGGCGGCGCGCTGGCGATGTACCACTGCGCCAATCGGGAAAACCGCAGGGAGGTCGGCGGCCTGCTGCTGTCCGCCGCGCTGACCGGTATGCTCACCGGCATCACGGAGCCGATTGAATTTACGTTTCTGTTTGTCGCGTTGCCGCTGTATGCGGTGCACTGTGTGCTGGCGGGTCTGTCGTATATGCTGATGCATATGCTCAACTGCACGGTCGGCATGACGTTTTCCGGCGGCCTGATCGACCTGACGCTGTTCGGCATCATGCAGGGCAGCGCCAAGACCAGCTGGTATTGGATTCCGATTGTCGGCGCGGTGTATTTTGTCGTGTATTACGGTCTGTTCCGTTTTATGATTACCAAATGGAACTACCAGACGCCGGGACGCGGCGAGGCGGAAAACAAGCTGTACACCCGCGCGGATGTAAACGCGGCAAAGGCCGGAGCGGCCGGACAGACACGCGCGGCGGACGACGGCATTTCCGCGCGCATCACGGCGGGCTTGGGCGGCAAGGCCAACATCTCCGATGTGGACTGCTGCGCCACACGCCTGCGCATTACCGTGCACGATCCGTCCGGAGTGGACGATGGCGTGCTCAGGCAGACGGGCGCATCCGGCGTCATCCACAAGGGGCAGGGCGTACAGATCATCTATGGCCCGCGCGTGACCGTCATCAAATCCGAGCTGGAGGATTATCTGGAGCACGCCCCGGCGCAGCCGGATATGCCAAAAATGCCGGAGGCGGAGCCGTCCGCACCGCAGCAGGTAAACAAAGGCCAATCAGCCGCACCGCTGACGCTGCATGCACCGATTTCCGGCACGCTGCTGCCGCTGTCCGCCGTGGGCGACGGCGTTTTCTCCGAAGGCATGCTGGGTGACGGCGTGGCGATCGAGCCGTCAGACGGGCAGATTGTCGCGCCGTGCGGCTGTGAGGTGGTGAGTGTGTTCGACACCGGGCATGCGGTCGCGCTGCTCGCCGGGGACGCGGAGCTGCTGCTGCACATCGGCATCGACACGGTCAAAATGGGCGGCGACGGGTTCGACATCACCGTGAAAGCGGGCGACCGGCTCAAAACAGGCGACCCCATCGGGCAATTTGACATGGAAAAAATCAAACGCGCGGGCTATGCGCGCACAACGCCGTTCGTTATCACCAATTCAGAGGCGTTTCGCTGCATCGAACGCTGCGCACAGGGAGCTGTAAGGGCGGGCGACGCGATTATGACGCTGCGCTGACCGCCTTCTGCGGGACGAAAAAAGACCTCCGTGAAAAAACGGAGGTCTTTGTGCGGGCAATGCTGCCCATATAGAGAAAAGAGAGAAGGAATAAAAATATGAAAAAGGCAGAGATTAAATGGATGCGATTGAGATTTCCATGTTATGGTTCATCATTCGCTTGTGAGCGCCGGCAATGCGGGGATCATATGCGCGCAGGTCGTTGAGATCATCCGCACTGACACCGAGCTCGGTTGTCATATAGGATCGCAGCTGTTCGGTCTGGCCAGCCTTTGCCATTTCAGATAATTGACCTAAAATACCCATGGAATAGTTCGCTTCCTTTCTGAATCGCTTGGATTCGTATTTTGCGCAGCCGCGCGGATATCCGGGTGAAAACGCGGTCTGCCGGAAAACAATTGGAACGTCGGTTCCTGTTTTCTGAGGTAATGATAGCCCTTTTTTTTTCATTTGTCATGGCGCAAATTTCACGAATTCCGGTATGGAAATCATATATTTTTTTCTATATTTAACAGATTTTCACGTGCACGCAGGGCGCAGAAGTGAAAATGACGCAAAATGCATGCTTTACAGCGGGAGAATTGGGCAGGATTGCGGATTTTTTGGTCGATTATTCAATAAAAAGAGGCGAAATTGAGGGAAAATCCCGCTAAATTTGTACGTTTTGGACAGAGAAAAGCGAAAGCTGCTCTGTATTATTCCCCAAAAGTGCAAAAAAGTAACCGTGCATATTGCACGGTTATAATTTCGGACGATCGCGGTTTGCCGAGGGGACGGCGGCGCGTTTCTTATAGATTGGCTGGGGCGTTCCACTGTACGATGCAGTCCGCGAGCGGGTGCAGCGACGGCAGGACCGCGCGGCACAGCGCGTGCATCTCATCGGTGGGCGGCAGCTGATCGGGCACCATGACCGGAATCATGCCCGCTGCGGCAGCGGCGCGGATGCCATTGTATGAGTCCTCTACCGCGATCGCCTGCGATGGCGGGACGTCCAGCGCGCGGCACGCCGCCAGATAGATGTCGGGCGCGGGCTTGCTGTGCGCGATGCGGTCGCCGCCGAGTACATAATCAAAGGCATCCAGCAGACCGGCGCGCATCAGCTCCTGCTCGACGATGGGCTGGCGGGTGGAGGAGGCCAGCCCGATGCGCAGGCCGCGCTGCGAGAGTGCGCGCAGCGTTTCCGGTGCGCCCGGCTTGACCGGAATGCCGTCCGCCGCCTCGATGGCGTGAAAGCGCGTGCTGATGTCGCGCAAAAACGCGTCGACGGGAAAATCGGCGCCGCAGCGCGTGCGCAGCAGCTGCTCGAGATAGGCGTGCGTTGTACCGGTTTGCGCGATATACAGCGCGTCCGCATCTGGCATGTGATATTGCGGGCCGAGCGCGCGCCAGCAGCGGCGCACGAGAGCTTCTGTGTCTAAAATCACGCCGTCCATGTCAAAGACGACAGCGGATATCGTGTTCATGATAGAATTCTCCGTATCATTTCGTAGAGCAGCGGCTTGACGTTTTCAATCGTATCCGGCTGCTGCTCGATGATGCTGGTATAGCAGACGTTAAAGCAGAGATCGATGATGATGAAAAACAGATTGCGCAGACGGCGCATGTCGTGCTCCGCCATCGGCGTGTCCATCAGGCGCCGGATGATGGTCGCCCGCAGCGTGTCGTCCGGCTCGTCCTCCGTCAGCGTTTGTTCCACGAGCGCAAAGGAAAAATTGCGCTTGGCCAGGCGCAGCAGCGCGGTGTTGCGCGTAAAATAATCGATTACCCAGTCGGCAAACAAAATGACATTTTCCGCAAAGCAGTCCGTGCGGTGCTGCTCGGTGTAATCAAACGCCTGCTGCACGATTTCATGCGTGCGTTCGCGCAGCAGCTGCTCCAGCAGGTCGTCCTTATCCTTAAAATACAGATAGAACGTGCCCTTGGCGACGTTGGCGCGCGCGGCAATCTCGCTGATGCTTGTTTTGGATATTCCGTTGTCGAGAAACAGCCGCTGCGCTGCGTCCAGCAGGCTGCGGCGTTTGGCTTCCTTTTTTTTATGCATATGCAGGCTCATGTGCGCACTCCTTTGCTGTCTGTATCTGTTCGCACTGGTATCAGTATACCGTACCCAAAACACATTTACAAGGGCGGTAAAACGGCATGACCGAAAAATCTGTCCAATTTTGTGGTTTGAAATGCGTGCGCGTTTGTCGCGGATGCAAAAATGCGGCAGATCGTCAAAATATATATTGACCAACAGTCATTTTTGAATTATACTACTGTGTGAATCATAAAAAGTGACTATTCGTCAGTTTTTGGAACTGCTGCAAAGGGAAGGGAAGTGTACGCACGTGGAACGTATCGCGCGTTTTGCTGTCAGGCGGCGCGGCCTTGTGCTTGTGGTCGCATGCATTCTGCTCGTATTTTCCGTGATCGGCTACATCGGCACGCGCATCAATTATGATATTCTGAGCTATCTGCCGGAGGAGCTGGAGTCCATGGAGGGCGAAACGTACCTCGAGGACGATTTCAACATCGCCTCTACCGCGATGATCACGGTAGAACATATGAATATCGCGGATGTGCTTGCGTTAAAGGAGGACGTGGAGGCCATCGACGGCGTGAAAAACGCATTCTGGATCAGCGATGTGGTGGATGTCTCCGTGCCGAAGGAAATGCTGCCGGATGCCGTGCAGGATTTCATGTACGGCAAGAATGATTCCACGATGCTGCTCGTGCGGTTCGAGGAGCCGACGGCGTCGGACCGGACGATGAACGCCATTGTCGGGATCAAGCACGCGCTGCGCAAGGACTGCTTTCTCGGCGGCCTGTCGGTCATTCTGGAGGACACCAAGGATTTGACCAACGAGGAGCTTCCGAAGTACATCGCCTGCTCGGTCATCTGTTGCCTGATCGTATTGTTCTTGTTTTTGGAGAATACCGCCGTGCCGCTGATCTTTATGCTCGGGCTGGTATTCCCGATCGTGTATAATTTCGGCAGTAATATCTTCCTCGGGCAGATCTCGTTTATCACGCAGGCGCTTGCAGCGGTGCTCCAGCTGGGCGTCACGATGGATTTCTCCATCTTTCTGCTGCATCGCTACCAGGAGGAGAAGCTGGATAAGCCGAACGAGGAGGCGATGGTCGCCGCCATCTGTAAGACGGGCACGGCGATCATGTCGTCGTCGCTCACTACAATCGCGGGCTTTCTGGCGATGTGCGCGATGTCGCTGCGGCTGGGCGCGGATATCGGCATTGTCATGGCGAAGGGTGTCGCGTTCGGTGTGATCAGTACGCTGACCATTCTGCCGGCGCTCATCATTTATTTTGACCGCATCATTGAAAAGAGCCGTCACCGCGTGCTCATTCCCAAAATGACGCTGGTCACCCGGCTCATCGACCGCCATCCGAAATCCATTTTGGCGGTGTTTGTCGTCATCGTGCTTCTCTTCGGGCGGGCGCAGGGGCTGACCAATGTGTACTACACGCTGACCGACAGCATGCCGCAGGATCTGACCGGCATCGCGGGCACCGATCAGCTGGGAGAGGATTTTGGCATGCCGAGCTTCCATTTTGTCGTTGTGGATGAAAAGCTGGATTCCGCCAAAATGAAGTCCCTGGCGGATGAGCTGGACGCGGTGGACGGCATCAAGATGACGCTGTGCTATGAAAAGTTCATCGGCGGCGGCATCCCGCAGTCGGTGATCCCGGAGGATGTGGCATCGCTGTTCCATGCGGGCGGACACCGGCTGATGATGATTACCACGGAATATAAGCCGGGCACGGATGAGATGAACGAGCAGGTGGAAACCATGAACGATATTGTCAAGCGATATGACGCAAACGGTCTGGTCACGGGCGAGGGCGCGATGACAAAGGATTTGATTACGACCTCCGCCCACGATTTTAACGCGACCTCCGTCGTTTCCATTTTCGCGGTGTTTGCCATCATTCTCATCACGTTCAAATCGGTTTCTATTCCGACGCTGCTCGTGCTTGTCATCGAGGGCGCGATCATGGTCAACCTCGGCATTCCGTATTTTACCGGCTCGACCATCCCGTTTATTTCCAGCATCGTCATCGGTACGATTCAGCTGGGCGCGACGGTGGACTACGCGATTTTGATGACGACGCGGTTCCGCGAGGAGTGCGGCGGCGGGCTGAACCCGCATGACGCCGCGCTTGCTGCCGTGCATTCGTGCGCGCCGAGCATCATCACGAGCGGCATGTCGTTTTTTGCCGCGACAGTCGGATTGTTCTTTCTGTCCCGCATTGATTTGATTCGCAGCCTGTGTCTGCTCATTAGCCGCGGCGCGATCATCTCAATGCTGATGATTCTCATTGTGCTGCCGGTCATGCTGACCGTGTTTGCGCCGTTAATAAAAAAGACCACCTACCATTGGCTTGACGAGCAGGCCGAATCACAAAAAGGAGCGTGTTCCAATTGAAAAAACGATATAGGGTGACCGCCGGCGCGTTGGGTGCGCTGCTGGTATGCGGGATGGTTTCGCCGACGTTTGCCGCCGCGTCGGTCAGCAAGGATGATACGGTCTATGCGACGCTTGACCCGTCCGGCGCGGTCGCACATCAGACGGTCAGCAGCTGGCTGCATTCAGATAAAGGGCTGACGAATTTTGCGGATGTCAGCGATTTGCAGGATATTGTCAACCTCAAGAGCGACGAGCTGCCAAAGCAGGACGGCACGGCGCTGATATGGAATGTGGACGGAAATGACGTCTACTATCAGGGCGCCTCGACCGACACGCTGCCGATTGAGACGGAGATCACCTATATGCTGGACGGCAATCCGGTGGAGGCCTCCGCGCTGGCGGGTGCGAGCGGCCATCTTGCAATCCACATCGCGTTTCACAACAACGCGGTGGAAACGCGGACGATTGACGGCGTGGAATATGAGATATGCGTGCCGTATTTTGTGCTGGTGGGGACCGATTTGTCCACCGATCACTTTGTCAACATCGAGGCGGAGGATGGGATAATTGAAACGGACAGCACCAACCAGATCGTCGGCTTTTTGACCATGCCGGGCATGCGCGATACATATGGAGATCTGCTGGACGGCAAGCTGAGCGAGGTGCGCGATAAGCTGCTCGATTCGGTGGACATCGAGTGCGACATGAAGGACGGCGAGCTGCCGTCGCTGTACGTGGCGTATGCCTCCGATCTGAGCGCGCTGGACGAGCTGGACGGCGGCGAATTTGGCGATGTGGACGAGATGTTCGATCAGCTGGACGAGCTGAAGGACGCGACGCAGCAGCTCATCGACGGCTCGCGTGAGCTGGCGGACGGCTGCAGCACGCTGGATGACAAGCTGGGCGAGCTGTCCTCCAATTACGTCGTATTCCACGACGGCATCATCGACGCATGCTCCGGCGCGGGGCTGCTGACCGACGCCACCAAGCAGCTGTGCTCCGGCATGCGCACGCTGACGCTGGGCGCGGATACGCTGGGTGACGGCGTGGACGAGCTGGCGGACGGCGCAAAGACGCTGGAGGAGGGCGCCAAGCAGACGGATGCGGGCGCAAGCGCACTGTCCACAGGCCTGAATACGCTGGACAGCAATTCGAGCGATTTGTCGGAAGGCTCCAGACAGCTGGCGCAGGGACTGGATCAGCTGTCCGGCGCGCTGACAAGCAGCGACGTGCAGGCGCTGTTCTCCGGCTCGGAGGAGATGAAGCGATCGCTGTCCGATCTGTCCGATGGGATGCAGAAGGTATGCGCGGCGGTCGAGGGAAGCGATTTTTCGACCGCAATTTCCACATTAGATAAAATGGAGACGCTGGCATACTCGCTCGCTGAAAATGCAGAGGACCTGGGAAATGATGACAGCGACTCAATTGGCGAGGCAAGAGAGCTGACAGAGGAACAGGAAGACGCGCTGAAGGAGATGGACGGCGGAGACGAGATTCTGGAAAAATTTGAGGACAATGTCGCCACAATTGAGGATGCGTCGGAAAGCAGCGAAAGCGGCGAAGATATTTCCGACCAGCTGAAAATACTGGCGGAGACACTGGGCAAGGTCAGCGACGGCTTACGGAAGTCGAACGATGAGATGAAAGAGCTGAAGGAGAGCTTGGCTACCATCAACAGTGGACTTGCGACCGCCTCGAGCAAGTACAGCTATATGAACAGCGGCTTGCAGGAGCTGGCCGGCACGCTCGGCTCGTCCGTAACCAAGCTGCATGAGGGCGCGGTTTCGCTGGACAGCGGCATCGCCAAATACACCTCCGGCGTCAGCTCGGCGGCACAGGGCGCGGCGCAGCTGGCAGCCGGCACAAAACAGGTCAGCGGCGGCGCGAGCCAGCTGGCAAGCGGCATTGATACGCTGAACAGCAAGGTGCCGGAGCTGAAGAACGGCATGAATCAGCTGAGCGACGGCGCAGACCAGCTGGACAGCGGCGCGGGCGAGCTGTCTGCGGGCATGCAGCAGCTGCAAAGCGCGAGCGCGACCGTACAAAACGCGATTTATCAGTTTGACGAGGCGGGCACACAGCTGTCCGACGGCGCAGGCACGCTGTATGACGGCATTGTGCAGTACAATGAAGAGGGCATCAGCAAGATAACGGAAAATCAGACGCTGACCGATCTGCGCACCGCGTCGAAGATCTTTGAGGAGCAGCGGGATATGGCAGACGCGCAGAGCTGCTATTCCGGCGCGCCGGCTTCCGCGGCGGAGACAACCACGAAGTTCGTCATGCGCACGCAGGAGGTTGCGCCGGAGGAGGTAGAAACCGAGCAGCCGGAGGAGACCAAGAAGGAAACGCTGTGGGATCGGATTAAGGGACTGTTTTGAGTATTTAAAATTCATATAGGGATTCGGCCCAGAGGCTGTCGGCGAAAGTCGGCAGCCTCAGCGCGTTTTTTACCAAAATTAAGTTCTGGGGGAATGTCCTGGGCGGAAGCATGCTGTTACATCGAGGAATGTATGTGACATTAGGACGGGGCCTCGCTTTCGCTGCGCTCACCTGCCACCGGCAGGCCGCGACCCTGCGCCCTCTCCCTGCATGGCTTTTGCAGAAAAGAAAGAAGCCGTTTTTGCGCGCAGTGCGGTTGAAATATGCGCATAAAGGGAATATAATAACCCCATATGAAATGCAAAGGAGAACAACGATGCGATTCAGCGTGATTATTCCGGTATATAATGTGAAGGACTATTTGGAAAAATGCGTGCAGTCTGTGCTGGCGCAGCAGTTTGACGACTATGAGATGATTCTGGTGGACGACGGCTCGACGGACGAGAGCGGCGCGCTGTGTGATGCGTTGGCGGCGCGCACGCCGGATGTCATCCGTGTCGTCCATCAGCCAAACGGCGGACTGGGCGCGGCGCGCAATACCGGTATCGCGCATGCGAAGGGCGAGTACCTCGTGTTCATCGACAGCGACGATTACATTGCCCCGACTATGCTGGCGGAGCTTGGCGCACAGGTCGACCGCACACAGGCGGAAATCATAACCTTCGGCTTTCGCACGGACCGCGGCGGCGATACCTCCGCCGTCTTTATTGACGCGCTGCCGGAGGGACGCGTGCTGACGCTTGCGGATACGCCCGAGCTGCTGCTCGTGCTGCCCAACGCATGGACGCGCATCTATACGCGGGAGCTGTTTGCGCGCACAGGCATCCGCTATCCGAGCCGGGTGTGGTACGAGGATATCCGCACGACGACCAAGCTGTTTGCGCAGGCGCGCAGCATCGTCTCGGTGCATCAGCCGTATTACTATTATGTGATTCGGGAAGGATCGATCATGAACAGCGCGGCGGTAAGCCGCAATCGGGAGATCATCGACGCGTTTGACGATATTTTGGCGTACTACAAGCAAAACGGGCTGTTTGACCGCTATCGGGACGAGCTGTGCCGTCTGGCGATTGATCATCTCTTTCTGGCGGCGTCCGTCCGCGTGCTGATGGCGGACCCGACGCATCCGCTGCTCGCGGAGTTTTATGGCTATATGCGAAGGAATTTTCCCGGCTTCGAGCGCAACCGCTATGTGCCGCAGCTGCCGCGCATGCGCAGGCTCGCGTTTGAGCTGCTGTGCAAAAAGCGCTATCGCACCGTGCGCACGCTGTTTCGCATCAAAGGCAAAATGGGCTGACAGAAAGGATTGTTACGTTGAAGCTGAATAGACAAGCGCTGCATTCCAAAAAAGGCGTGCTGCTGAAAAATACCGTCATGCTGTACATTATGCAGTTTTCCACCTATTTGCTCAGTTTTATCGTGGTGCCGTATGAGACGCGCGTGCTCGGCCCGACCTATTATGGCAAGCTGGGCGTTGCGACGGCGATCATGGTGTATTTCCAGCTGATTATTGATTTCGGATTTCTGCTCAGCGCGACGGAGGACGTCGCGCTGCACCGCGAGGATCGCGGACGGGTATCGCGCATTTTGACGGCGGTGACGATCGACAAGCTGTTTTTGACGGCCGGCTCCATCGTTGCGCTGGTGATTTTGTGCCAGGTACTGCCGTCCTGGCGGGAGGACAGGACGTTCTATCTGCTGTTTCTCATCGCGACGGCGATCAATTCCATGATACCGGATTATCTGTACCGCGGCCTGGAGCAGATGGAGGCGATTACCGTGCGGACGGTCGCCATCAAGGCGTTTTTTACCGTCATGATCGTGCTGCTGCTCAAACGGCCGGAGCAGTACTGCATCATCCCGATTTTAAATATCATCGGCAATTTCGCCGCGCTGCTCGGCGTGTACCTGCATCTGTATCGCCAGATGCACATCCGGTTTGTCGCCGTGCGCGCGCGTGAGGTGTGGGACAGCTTCCGCCGTTCGAGTACATTTTTCTATTCGCGCATCGCTTCCTCCATCTATACGGCGAGCAATACGGTCATTCTCAGCGTCATCTCGGCGGGCGCGTCGATTGGTTATTACACGCTGGCGGACAAGCTGGTGACGACGGCGAAAAGCGGTCTGTCCCCGATTTCCGACAGCATGTACCCCTATATGACAAAAAACCGTGACTTTAAGCTGGTTTGGAAAATCCTGCGTGTGATGATGCCGATCATTGTGCTCGGCTGCGCGGTGGTGTTTGTGTTTGCGCGTCCGCTGTGCGAGATCGTCTTTGGCGCGGGCTATGGCGATGCCGCGCCTGTGCTGCGCGCCATGCTGCCTGTGGTCGTGGTCATTCTGCCGAGCTATATTCTCGGCTTCCCGACGCTCAGCGCGATGGGACTGTCAAAATACGCAAATTATTCGGTGATCTTCGGCTCTGCGCTGCATGTTGTCAATCTGGTCGCGCTGTATCTGACCGGCTATATGAATATGGTGACGCTGGGTGTGCTGGTGTCCATCGCGGAGACGGCGATCCTGCTGTTCCGCATCGCGGTCATCTGGCGTTACCGCGACCGTCTGGGACAAAAGGGAGGAGCACAGCATGATTGAAAAACTGACGAAGGCTGCGGCATGGACAGTGGGACAGCTGCTGCCGATCCGAAAAAATAAAATCGTCGTGTCCAGCTATTATGGGCGCGGCTATTCCGACAACCCCAAGGCGATTGTAGATGAGCTGCTGGCGCGTGATGCGGGGCTGGATATCGTGTGGCTGGCCAAGCAGCCGCAGCAGGCGGGCGTGCCGGACGGCGTGCGCACCGTGCGCTATGGCTCGGCGGCGGCGATGCGGGAGACCGCGACGGCGCGCGTGTGGATTGACAATTGCCGCAAGGGGGCGCGCCGCAAGCGTGCGGGGCAATACTATATGCAGACGTGGCATGGTCTTGCGCTCAAGCGCATTGAGCGCGATGTCGCAGATAAGCTGGATACGCCGGAGGGGCTGCACTACGCGGCTTACGCGCAGCGCGATTCCAGCCAGATCGACGTCATCGTGTCCAACTGCGCGTTTATGACAAAAATCTATCAGAACTCGTTTTGGTATGACGGCGCAGTGGCGGAATTCGGCTCGCCGCGCAATGATATTCTGGTGCATCCGCCGGCGCGGGCACGGGAGCTGGTCGGGCGCGCGCTCGGCCTGCCGGAGGGCGCGCGGCTGGTGATGTATGCGCCGACCTTCCGCGCAGACCATTCGCTGGAGCCGTACCGGCTGGATTATGCGGCGGTGTGCGCGGCGTGCGAACAGCGCTTCGGCGGTAAATGGGTCGCGCTGGTGCGTCTGCACCCCAACATCATGCAGCTGGCACAGGGTCTGTCGTTTGACAACCGGACGACGTTTGACGCGACGGCCTTTGACGACATGCAGCTGCTGCTCGCGGCATGCGACGCCGTCATCACGGATTATTCCTCGCTGATGTTTGACTTTGCGCTCACGCGCCGTCCGTGCTTCCAGTTTGCGACGGATATCGACGCGTATAAGGCCGACCGCAATTTTTATTTCCACATTGACGAGACGCCGTTCCCGTTGGCTAAGACCAACGAGGCGCTTACGCACGCCATCCGGACGTTTGACGAGGCGGCCTATGCGCGCGATTGGGACGCATTCTGCGACCGCTTTGGCCTGTGCGAGGATGGACAGGCGGCCAGACGCTGCGCGGACTGGGTGCTGGGAAAAATACAGGCATAATAAAAACAGCGTGTACGCCGGAAAGCGTGCACGCTGTTTGCTTTTTGATACGTCGTGAAATCAGATGGAAATGATGCCGAGCGCATTGAGTACCGAGCTGATGAGAATCGCGATGAGCAGGATCGGCGCGATCCAGCGCATCATGACGCGGAACATCTTCTCGCGTCCGAATTTGGAATTCTTTTTGACCTCGTCCGCGATGACATCCAAACCGACAACCCAGCCGAGGAAGATACAGGTGAGCAGGGCGACGATCGGCATCAGGATGCTGTTGGACACAAAGTCGAAGAAATCAAGGAAGCTCATGCCGAGCGGCGCAATGCCGGACAGAACGCCGTAGCCGAACGCGCTGAGCGAGCCGAGCACGATACACATGATAAACGTGTACAGGCAGGAGCGCTTGCGCGAGATGTGGAACCTGTCGCAGAAGATCGAGACGACCGTTTCATACAGCGAGATGCACGAGGTGAGGGCCGCGACAAACACGAGAATAAAGAACACGATGCCGACCAGCACGCCCATCGGCATGCTGTCAAATACCTTCGGCATGGTGACGAACATCAGGCCAGCGCCCGCGTTGAGCGCATCCTGGTCGCCGCCGGAGAAGGCAAATACCGCAGGAATAATCATCAGGCCGGCGAGAAATGCGATGCCCGTGTCAAAGATTTCGATCTGCCCGACGGATTTTTCGATGTCCGTTTCATCCTTCATGTACGAGCCGTAGGTAATCATAATACCCATTGCCAGCGACATGGAGAAGAACATCTGTCCCATTGCGCCCAGCAGGGTATTGGCGGATACGTCGGAAAAATGAGGGACGATATAATACAGCACGCCGTCCCATGCGCCGGGAAGCGTCATGCTGTAGATCGCGATGGCGATGGACAGGATGACCAGCACCGGCATGAGCACGCGGCTGACCGCCTCGACGCCATCCTTGACACCGCGCAGGATGATGAGCGCGGTGATAGCGATAAACACAACCATCAGCACGAACGGCTGCCACGGATTGGTGATAAAATCGGTAAAGTACGAGTCGTTTGCCGCCGGGTTGGTGCCGGAGACGACAAACGAGCCGAGATATTTGAGGATCCAGCCACCGATGACACCGTAATACGGGATGATGATGATCGGAACCAGACAGGACAGCAGGCCGATGAAATTAAACCGCTTGTCCAGCTTGCCGTATGCGCCGACAGCGCTCAAACGGGTCTTGCGTCCCAGCGTGATTTCCGAGGTCATCAGGGAATAACCAAAGGTGACGACAAGGATCAAATAGATGAGCAAAAATGTGCCGCCGCCGTACTTTGCTGCGAGGTAAGGGAACCGCCACAGGTTGCCCAGTCCGACCGCAGAGCCGGCAGCGGCAAGGACAAAGCCGATCTGTCCGGAGAATTTGCTGCGTTTTTTCATATTTCTGAAACCTCCACTTTATTCTGAAAATTATTATAGCGCGATATTTAGGAAAAAGCCATAAAAAATTGCAGAAACGCGCAAACTATGCAGCAAGACACTGCGTTAACGTGCTAAAATGCTGCATACCTGCGCGAGGCGCAGAATTTTTGCGGCGGGCCGCAGAGAAGAGAATATCGCGCGCCTCAGACGGACATACTGAAAAAGGTCACCCAAATTGGGGCATTTGGGTGAGGCTGTGCAGCCCGGTGCGCGCACGCGCATTCGCTCGCACACTTCCGGGCTGAGAGGTGTCATTTTTGACGCACATGTCGCCAAAAATGACGGATTTGAAATGCGCTGTCCGCTGACGCTGACAGCGCATAACGAAATCCCTGCATCATATGCGATGAGATTTCACTTTTTCGACAGACAAATATATTGTAACAGGAGGCGCATTTTATGCATGTAGCCATCGATCGGGCGGGCTGTATCGCCTGCGGCCAGTGTGTATCCACCTGTCCGGCTGTTTTTGATATCGCGTCGGACGGGCTTGCGGAGGTCATCATGCAGCCGGAACCGGAGCAGGAAGCGGAGGTACATGCCGCCGCAGAGGGCTGCCCGACCGCAGTTATTTCCGTGAAGGATTGAACCGCCGCGGTGTGAAATCCGTTCCAACACAAAAACCGCAGGATCACATGCCGATTCCTGCGGTTTGCCTATGCCCATATGAGAAGCAGCGCGAGCGACAGCGTAAAGCGGATGGCCATGCGCATCGAGCGGATGGCGGCGATGCGGCCAGACACAGCGCGCAGCAACAGCCGGTCGCTGCCGCCGCTGACGGCGTTGAAGAAAAACATAAACGGTTTCTCCGATGAGAGGCAAGCTGTTACCGATACGCGCGCTGATCAGCAGTTCTGTGGTAACGCGCTTTGCATGCACTGGCAAGGCTTGTTTTCTGCACGGCGGTCAGCCGTTCATCAGCCAGAGCGGATCGACCTCCAGCGCGTCGGCCAGTGCGCGAAGCTCAAAGTCCGCGACGATGCGATGCTGCCGCTCAATGCGGCTGATGCACCGTTGTGTCAGGTTGATTTTGCGCATCTGCATGCGCGCGGCGAGCATCTCCTGCGACAAATTCAGACGCTTGCGTGCCTGGCGCACGCGCGCACCGCAAATGTTGGCTTTGCCTTCATAGTAATAGAATTTCATATATGTACCCCCGTACAATTAATCCCCAAAATATTTTCGTGGCAAAACACGAAATATATAGCAAAATAGTATCATAGAAACCTGAAACATTTATTTCAAAAAAGACTAAAATGTGCAAGAGAAACAAAAAATTTATACATGGCACAAATATCGTCTACCGTGGAGCCACCTGTCAACTATTTGACGAACGTCGCGAATTGCGTTATAATACCGAGGTATTCAATACGGGCAAACACCGCATAATTCCGGAATACATACAGTATTCCTGCGTTTTCCGCGCCTCATTTGGCATTTTTCTGGCGAAATCGCGCTTGTCGAATGATTCAGTGTTGCCCGAAAATCAACGCAAGTAATCAATTCGGAGTGAAAGATGAAGAAATCGAATGAATACGGTAATGACAGCATTTCCGCGCTGAAGGGCGCCGACCGTGTGCGCAAGCGTCCGGGCGTCATTTTTGGCTCGGACGGCCTGGACGGCTGCCAGCACGCGGTATTTGAAATCCTGTCCAATTCCATTGATGAGGCGCGCGAGGGGTACGGAACCGAGATCGTCGTCACCCGCTTTGCGGACGGCGCGATCGAGGTGGAGGACCATGGCCGCGGCATCCCGGTGGATTACAACCCGAAGGAAAAGCGGTACAATTGGGAGCTGGTCTTTTGCGAGCTGTATGCCGGCGGGAAATATCGAACCAATGACGGCGAGAATTATGAGTTTTCACTCGGCCTCAATGGACTGGGCACCTGCGCGACGCAGTATGCGTCGGAATATATGGACGTCACTGTGCGGCGTGACGGGGCGGAATATCAGCTGCATTTTGAAAAGGGCGAAAATAAGACCGGCACGAAGAGCGGTTTCCGCAAAAAGTCCTATAAGGGCAGCAATACCGGTACCATTATCCGCTGGCGGCCCGACCTTGCGGTGTTTACCGACATCGCTGTGCCGGAGAGCTATTATTTGGATGCGCTCAAGCGGCAGGCGGTCGTCAATCCGCGCCTGCGCTTCGTGCTGCGCAGCCAGACGCCGGAGGGCTTTGCTGAGACGGTATTTTACTACGAAAACGGCATCACCGACTATGTCGGAGAAATCGTGGGCGATAAGGCGCTGACCGCAATCCGCTCGATGCATGCCGAGCGCGCCGGCCGTGACCGCGCGGATAAAGCGGAATATAAGGTCAAGCTGAACTGTGCGTTTTGCTTTTCCTCCAGCATATCGCGTTTGGAATATTATCACAACTCCTCGTGGCTGGAATACGGCGGTGCGCCGGATAAGGCCGTTCGCTCCGCGTTTGTTTCCGCGATCGACGCATATCTCAAGCAAAACGGCAAATACAACAAAAATGAAAACCGCATTTCGTTTCAGGATGTGTCGGACAGCCTGGTTTTGGTCACAAACTGCTTTTCCACCCAGACCTCGTATGAGAACCAGACCAAAAAGGCCATCACCAATAAATTCATCCAGGAAGCGATGACGGAGTTTCTGCGCAGCGGCCTGGAAATCTACTTTATCGAAAACAAGACGGAAGCGGACAAAATCGCGGAGCAGATCCTCATCAACAAGCGGTCGCGTGAGCAGGCGGAAAAGGCCCGCCTGAATATCCGAAAAAAGCTGTCCGGCTCACTGGATATCGCCAACCGCGTACAGAAGTTTGTCGATTGCCGCACGCGCGACGTGAGCCGCCGCGAGGTATATATCGTGGAGGGCGATTCCGCGCTCGGCTCGTGCAAGCAGGGACGGGACGCGGAATTTCAGGCCATCATGCCGATTCGCGGCAAGATCCTCAACTGCCTGAAGGCGGACTACGATAAGATTTTCAAGAACGATATCATCACCGATCTGCTCAAGGTGCTCGGCTGCGGCGTGGAGGTCAAGAGCAAGGCGTCTAAGGATTTATCGACCTTTGATTTAAATAATCTGCGCTGGAATAAGGTCATCATCTGCACCGACGCGGATGTGGACGGCTTCCAGATTCGCACGCTGGTGCTGACCATGCTGTACCGGCTCGTGCCGACGCTCATCGAAGAGGGCTATGTGTACATCGCAGAATCCCCGCTGTATGAGATCACGTGTAAAAATAACACGTATTTTGCATTTGACGAAAGCGAAAAGACCGCAATCCTGCGCCAGCTGGACGGGAAAAAATATACCATCCAGCGCTCCAAGGGGCTGGGTGAAAACGAGGCGGAAATGATGTGGGAGACGACGATGAACCCGGAAAGCCGCCGCTTGATTCGCGTCATGCCGGAGGATGCCGCCGCTACGAGTGAAATGTTTGATCTGCTGCTCGGCGAAAATCTGGCCGGACGCAAGGTGTATATTGCGGAAAATGGCTGGCAGTATCTTGAATTTGCAGATATTTCATAAGTAAGGAGAAGCTATGGCAAAAAAGAACAAACAGCAGCCCGCGCAGCGGGAATATCATCCGCTTGAGCCTGCTTCACAGCGCATCACAGAGACGCTGCGCGAGAATTACATGCCCTATGCGATGAGCGTCATTGTATCGCGCGCGATTCCCGAGCTGGACGGCTTTAAGCCGTCGCACCGCAAGCTGCTGTACACCATGTATAAAATGGGTCTGATGGGTCCCTCGCGCACCAAATCCGCAAATATTGTCGGCCAGACCATGAAGCTCAATCCGCACGGCGACGGCGCGATCTATGAGACCATGGTGCGTCTGACGCGCGGCAATGAGGCGCTGCTCACGCCGTTTGTCGATTCCAAGGGCAACTTCGGCAAGGTATATTCGCGCGATATGGCATATGCCGCGTCGCGTTATACCGAGGCGAAGCTGGATAAAATCTGCGCAGAGCTGTTTCGCGATATAGACGCCGACGCGGTGGATTTTGTGGACAACTACGACGGCGAGCTGAAGGAGCCGACGCTGCTGCCGACAACCTTCCCCAATATTCTGGTGTCCGCCAACACCGGCATTGCCGTCGGCATGGCGAGCAGCTTCTGCGGCTTTAATCTGGAGGAGGTTTGCCGCACAACCATCGCCTATATCCGTGATAACAACTGTAATTTAATGGCGACGCTGCCGGCGCCGGATTTCCCGACCGGCGGCGAAATTTTGTTTAACAGGCAGGAGATCCAACGGATCTATGACACGGGGCGCGGCTCGTTTAAGGTGCGCGCCAAGTGGCAGTATCTCAAGAAGGAAAACATCATTGAAATCATACAGATTCCGTATACTACGACGATTGAGGCGATTATTGACAAAATCGCAGACCTCATCAAGGGCGGAAAAATTCGTGAGATTTCCGATATCCGCGACGAGAGCGACCTGTCCGGTCTGAAAATCGCGATTGACCTCAAGCGCGGCGTCGATCCGTATAAGTTGATGGACCGCCTGATGCAGATGACGCCGCTGATGGACAGCTGCTCGTGCAATTTCAATGTGCTCATCGGCGGCACGCCAAGGGTGCTCGGCGTGCGCGGCATTTTGGAGGAATGGGTCAAATGGCGCACCGACTGCAAAAAACGCACGATCCGGTTTGACCTGAGCAAAAAACGCGAAAAGCTGCATCTGCTGCTCGGCTTGAAGGTCATTTTGCTGGATATTGACAAGGCCATCCACATTATACGCGAGACCGAAACGGACGCCATGGTCGTCCCCAATCTGATGGAGGGCTTTGGCATCGATCAGGTGCAGGCGGAATTTATTGCGGAGATTAAGCTGCGCCATATCAACAAGGAATACATTCTCAAGCGCACGCAGGAGACCGACGCGCTGGAAAAGGAAATCGCCAAGCTGGAGGGCATTTTGGGCAGCGACGCGAAGGTGCGCCACCTGATTGTCCGGGAGCTGGAGGCCATTATCAAAAAGTATCCGTCCCCGCGCCGCTCTGTGATTTTGGACGCGGATAGCGTTCGCAAATTTGACGCGGAGGATCATATCGAGGATTATCCCGTGCATCTGTTCCTGTCGCGTGAGGGCTATTTCAAAAAGATTACGACGCAGTCGCTGCGCGGCAGCGCGGAGCAGAAGTTCAAGGAGGGGGACGGCCTGCGGCAGTCGCTTGACGCGACCAACAAGCAGGAGATCATCTTCTTCACTGACAAACAGCAGGTGTATAAGGCGCATCTGTATGACTTTGACGACACCAAGGCGAGCGTGCTGGGCGATTATCTGGCGTCCAAGCTGTCGATGGACGAGGAAGAGCATGTGCTGTTTATGCTGCTGCCTGTCGATTATACCGGCAGTATGGTCATCGTATTTGAAAACGGCAAGGCGGCGCGCTTTGAGCTGTCCGGCTTTGCCACAAAGACCAATCGCCGCCGTCTGACCGGCGCATATTCCGGCCGCTCCGCTGCCGTCGCGTTTTTCCATATCACAGAGGAACGGGATATCACGCTGTTTGCTACCAACGGCCGCGCGCTGACCATCAACACGTCCGTCATACCGGCGAAATCCACGCGCACGACGGTCGGCGTGCAGGCGATGGTGCTGCGCGGCAGTCATACCGTCACACGTGCCTGCGACACCGCAGAGGTGTCGTTTGCGCAGCCGAAACGCTATCGGTCGCATTCGATCCCGTCCATCGGCGCGCTGCTCAAGGATGAGGACAGGGGCCAGCTGTCGCTGCTGTAAATTACCCTAGGGGAAATGTTTTGGGTAAAAGCATGATGTTTTCCCTTTTATGGCAGAATAAGCCTTGGGGAATGTCCCGGGCGGAAGCATACCATTTTCTCTTTTCTGCAAGAGTAGGCCTCTGGGGGAATGTCCTGGGCGGAAGCATGCTGTTACATCGAGGGATGTATGTGACATTCGGACGAAGTCTCGCGTTCGCTGCGCGCACCTGCCACCGGCAGGACGCGACCCACCGCGCTTGCGACAAAAGCAAACAGATAGCAAGCCGTACCGTGTCGCTTTTGCGGTGCGGCAGCGTGAATTGACCCACAGACGCTCTGTAGCGAATGCGTCTGTGG